>CALFUP010000244.1 GCA_937929875.1 uncultured Cocleimonas sp.
AAACTCGCTAAAAAAGTAGGCGGTACTAAAAAATTTAATTTTGATGCAATTAAAGCATTACAGCCCGATCTCATTATTGGCAATAAAGAAGAAAATTACGAAGAGGGAATCAACCAACTAAAGCAAGATTATCCTGTTTGGATGAGTGATATCATAACGCTCGAAGACGCTTTACAAATGATTCTTAAAATAGGCGGATTTATTGGGGCTTCAAGTAATGCGAATAGAATGGTTGAAGCGATTCGTGAAAGTACCAAGGATTTAGCAGCTTTATCTAATAAACCAGCGGTAAAAACGGCGGCTTATCTTATCTGGAAGAAGCCTTATATGGTTGCCGGAAAAGACACATTTATTGATGAAATGCTGAAGCTTTGTAGCATAAAGAATATTTATTCTGAGCAAGAAAGATACCCCGAAACTGATATAGAAAGCTTACAAGCAATTAAGCCAGATGTGATAATGCTGTCTTCAGAACCCTATCCTTTTAAACAGACACACATTGATGAATTTCAAGCATTACTCCCTGAGTCTCAAGTTATTTTAGTCGATGCGATGTACTTTTCTTGGTATGGCAGCCGATTATTGGGAACGGGCGATTACTTACGTTCATTAAAACAAACCCTTAACATCAACGCATAGGATTAACAAGATACAATGGGAAACAGAATTTCTAAGGTCTATACCCGCACTGGAGATAGTGGCACAACTGGCATAGCTGGCAATATTCGTCTTGATAAAGATGATTTGTTGATTCACGCCATTGGTGAAGTTGATGAGCTGAATTCTGAGATTGGCGTGATTACTTCCTTTTCAGATGATGAAGACGTTAATAGTCAGTTACAGGGTATTCAACATGATTTATTCAATGTAGGTGGAATGTTTGCCTATCCTGAATTTGATGGCTTTGCGGTATCTCGTGTTGATGACTTAGAAGCATTGATTGATCGATACAATGAAGAGTTAGAACCCCTCAAAGAATTTATTTTACCCGGTGGAAATAAAGATGCTGCATTGGCATTAAAAACCCGAGCGGTATGTCGAAGAGTAGAGCGTAGCTTAGTTACCTTAATGCATTTTTATGATGAGAATGAAGTCGATTTTAAACACGCCAGCAACGATCAAATTAGCGGTGCAATTCGTTATGTTAATCGTTTATCTGACCTATTATTCACCATAGGTCGTTTGCTGAATAAACGGGGAAATACTGCAGAAATAATGTGGGCGAGTCACCGTACTACTTAATCAGGACTTCCTTAAAGAAAATCACAAATTTGGAGAGATATAAGAATGTCAGTTGAAAGTAAATACCTTCAAGATTACCGTCAAATGGAGCGTTCTGATTTCGCTCATTTTATGGATATGCCAACTCGTTGGGGTGATGCGGATGCTTTGGGTCATATAAACAATACTCTGTATGCACGTTTTTATGAATCTGCTCGTCTAGCATACTGTGAAGATATTCTACAATTGGAGTTTGTTCATGGTATGACGATTGGGGTTATTCTCGCTGATATGAAAATTTCTTATCTACAACAACTCCATTACCCCTCTGAAATAGAAATTGGATCACGTATCAGTCGTATGGGAAATAGTAGTTTAGATCTTGATGCTGCAGTTTTTATAAAAGGACAGGATCAACTCATTAGTACGTCTCGAGCAACCTGTGTCTGGTTTGATTATAGTGCTAATAAGACGGGCCCAATTCCTGATGACAAGCGCAAGCAAATCGAAACGTTTGAACGTATTCCACCCGCTTAATCTGACTTCGTTGGTTTTATTAATAAACCATAACCTTAATAACCAGATATTTAATGAACTAGATATATTATCAAAAAGTAGGGGGGGTCATGTTAGAAGCGGTTGCCGCTATTTTTGTCTATGAGAATGAAATATTCAGCATTCGACGACAAAATTATCTAAAAGCATTCCCTGGTTTTTTTGCATTTCCTGGTGGAAAAATTGACCCTTCAGATCACAACTTTGATTTTCAACACCCTTTATTAGAGGACTTTCCTGCTCATGAAATGGGTGCTTTGTTTCGTGAGATAGACGAAGAATTGGGCTACTCGATTGAAGATGCGTTTAATCAAAATAGCATAACTGAAATATCTAAATTAGGCATTGCAGTAACTCCACCTTTCGAGAAGTTCCGGTTTAATGCACATTACTACAAGATTGTATTGAGCGAGAAACCAGAGCTTAACGTCGATGATGGAGAAATAGCTTGGTCGGGTTGGTTGACTCATTCTGATCTAAGTGAAAAATATCACGCGGGAGAAGCGTTGATGGTAGTGCCTACTCTGCGAACTATCGAACACTTAGCAGAAGACATAAGCACCCAAGAAATAGAAAAAATAAACCTAGAATACGATCTAGAAAAAGAATTACCCTACTTGGAACTATTAAAAGGCGTGGGTTGTATCTACGTTCCATCAAATACCTTGCCACCTGCAGATACTACTAATAGTTTAGTATTGGGAGATCAGGGAAGTTTACGTATCATTACCGATCCTTCGCCAGAATCGGATGAGATATTTGAAAAGCTCATGACAACGCTAACAATAAGGCTAGAAAAAAATCCCATTGAAGCGATACTGTTAACGCATCATCACCCAGATCATCACGAAAGAGCGCCGCAACTTGCAAGGCAGCTAAAGTTACCTATTTTATGTACGAAAATCACACAGCAACGTTTATTAGGTAAATACGGCAAAGATTATCTGGATGATATCGAGCTTAGGTGTATCGCTCAGGATGACAAGATAACAAAGTGGTTAGGCAAAGATGTCATTTGTCACGAATTACCCGGGCATGATGACGGTATGGTGGGTATGGCAGTTGAGGATATGTCATGGTTTTATGTTAGTGATTTAGTCGAGCCATTTACGACGGTTGTTATCCCAGAGCCAGAAGGCGATATGCAAGTTTATTTTGATTCTTTGAAGCGAGTCATTGCGCTTAATCCCAAAGTGATTATTCCATCACATGGAATGCCTATGGGCGGAACTCATCTATTAGAAAAAACA
>CALFUP010000245.1 GCA_937929875.1 uncultured Cocleimonas sp.
GTTGAAAATGGATTTGATTATGTTGCTAGCTGAGTTTGGATATCCGCCAGAGATAAGCCGTGAAGAAGTTTATCAAGATGTGTTTGAACAGGCTGAGAATTTTAAGAAGTACAGTTCAAACACTTAGTAGATACATTAAAAATGACACCCCCCCACTTTTTCAGAGTTTTAAATTAGATGGGGCATTACAAAGTGATTCGTGAGAGCACTCAACAGAGTGATTCTGCCCCGTTTACTGGGTCAATGAGTCTTTCACATCTTTCTTGTTTAACAATACGGCTCCGACGATTAATAATAGTATTCGCGCATACAATTGCCATGTTGGCAGTAACAGCATGCCGGCCGCGGTAAAGCCGGGCTTTATGTTTTCATTAGACATCATTATTTGTGAATAAACGATGACGGCAATGCTGATGATGATGGTTACGATAATGCTGTAGTTAAAATGCCGACGACCTATGTCGAGATATTTGATTAATTTGATACCTATAAAAATTGCCCAAGCAGCCATAATGATAGAAATAATGGATGAGCCTGTAAGGTAATTTGTATCTATGCCTAAGGCTTGTACAGAGCCCCAGTCGCCGTTTTTCATGCCAATAGTTATGATGAGTATGCTGACAAGCCCCATTACGCTAGCGACTAAGGCAAGCACGCCTAGTACGAGAGTGATGATGCCGATGATTTTGGGTATTGGACTTCGTGTTGGTGTTGTGTTGTTCATAGGGTGTTTGATCAATTGTGTGAGTGTGTATAGTTAGACTGAGGGTTTCATTAAAATGACACCCCCCCAGTTTTTATGCGTCGTATTCGACTGATAAGTCGTCATTTCCGTTGAGTTTGGCTTTTTACAATAACAGGCGCTCAAATACTGGGGGGGTGTCATTTTTAATGATTAAATTAATGGTTTAAGGAGTCTTTAACGTTTTGTTGATTCAATAATATCGTGACGATGATTAATATAATTGGCGCAATAAAAACGGATAAGGTCGAGATGGCTCCCATACTGCTTGCCGCTGCTGCCATCTCAGGGGACATATCTTTAAACATTTTTGACATCGCGCTTTGGGTGTAGAAAAAGGTAAAGATACTAATGATAATATTCACGATGGTGTAATAGTTATAATGCTGGCGGCCAATATCTAGGTACTTTAATAATTTCATGCCGATAAAGATGGCCCAGACAGAGGTAACGGCTGAAAGCAGCGCTGAGCCGATCAGATAGTTTTTACTAAAGCCCATGGTTTCCATGCCTGGTAGTCCGTCTAGCTCCATTAAGTCGCCGATAAAGAGTGAGCTGGCGAGGCCAAATAAGCTCATTATTAGACCTAAGGTACCGAGTATAATTGAGATTATGCCAATGACTTTTGGGATCGAACTTGTTGCTTGGGCATTCGTATTATTGCTTATTTGTGAATTTGATTGATCGAATGGATTATTGTTTTCGCTCATTTTGTTTCTCCTGATTTCATTTTTATTTAGCGAACAAGTGGTACTGGTCATTTGTCATTGTACTTAAATTAAACAATGGTTTTGTGATATTTTCATCAAGTTTGAGTTATGACAAGGCGCTTTTGCTGATTCTTGGATAGACTAATGAGCAACAATGTAAAAACAATGACTGTAATGACATTAGCGTGAAGAGATTACTATGATTAAGACGTATTTAAGCAAAATGACTGGCCGCGATAAAAGCCCTGCACGGGTGCCACATCATAAAATTGCATGGTCGTGCTTGGGTGCATTTATCGGTATTTATACCATTTCTGCCATTCATAATTGGCTACATCTTGATACCTTGGATAGTTTGTTTCTGGTCAGTTCGTTTGGTGCCACAGCAGTATTAATTTATGGTGCGCCTCAAGCGGACTTTTCACAGCCAAGAAACTTAGTGGGCGGACATATTATCTCGGCATTAATTGGTATTAGTGTTTATAAATATATCCCTTTTGATATTGAAGTGTTGAGCGCTTTTGCCGTCTCCTTTTCGATTGTCGCTATGCATTACAGCCGCACCTTGCATCCGCCTGGAGGTGCAACCGCATTGGTCGCGGTGATTGGAAGCGACTCGATTCATGAGCTTGGCTATTGGTATGTCGTGTCGCCGATAGGGGCAGGTGTGTTGATTATGTTACTAGTGGCGTTAGTGATAAATAATCTGTCGTCGAATCCGAAAAGGCATTATCCACGTTATTGGTTATGAGTCTGTAAGATTGGGTTTGATGGGTGATGTGCTAAGGCATTGAGAGTTTGCGGGTTTATGACGATGTGAGTTTGTTTAACATCTCGTAGATTACTGTTACTCAAATAAGCTAGTTAAAACATCAGCTGAACTTTAGCGCGTTAAATCATTCCAAACCTTACACAACAAAAGATCAATCAAGCCCGAAGAACCTACTTATGAAGCCTATCTCAACATTTGTGACCTTCCGATTTTTAATTTCGATGTTTATTTTTAGTATTATTGGTGTCAGCGTAACGGCGAATGCTAATTTAAACGTAACTGGCTTAAACGTTACGGATTTAAAGAAAAATGCAGTGCAAAAATGGGAACAAAAGCTGTTCGAAGGACAAACCAGTTACAGCATTCTTCAACATAAAGGACAACGTGCGTTAAAAGCGGTGAGTGACGGAACAGCATCTGGCTTGCTATTAAAAAAGAAAATCGACCTACAACAAACACCTTTCTTAAATTGGAATTGGCTAATAGAACAAAAATTATCTGGCTTAAATGAACGCAGTAAAAGCGGCGATGACTTTGCCGCGCGAGTGTATATCGTGATTGATGGCGGCATGATGGCTTGGCGAGCTAAATCGGTATCGTATGTGTGGTCAAGCAACGAAGCAAAAGGACAAGTGTGGGATAATGCCTTTGTCGGCTCAAGAGTCAAAATGATCGCCGTGCGTGGTAAAGCCGATAAAGTAGGGCAGTGGCAAAACGAAAAACGCAATGTGTATCAAGATTTAATCACACATTTTGGAGATCAAGGAAGCGCTGATGCTAACCTCGCGGCTTTTCGATTTATTGATGTTGTTGCGATAATGACAGATACCGATAACAGCAAAGGCAAAGCGGAATCGTATTATGGGGATTTGGTTTTTAGTGCTAAGTAATTTTGTATACTTCCAAACTCAGCCTAAAATCTCTAATGTGCCCCTCTTTATCAAAGAGGGGCTAGGGGAGATTTATCTGTTAAGATAATTAGTTACGTTAAGACTGAAAACCAAACAAAGAAAATCCCCCTCAATCCCCCTTTACAAAGGGGGAGGCTAGCTTGATCAAAGCTGAGCTATCGTGAAGAGCTAATGTTAAGAACTGGTGTTGAGTTAAGTGCCCTGAGCTTGTCGAAGGGTCTATTTGATAAACCACTGTTTAATCTTGCCAAAATTCAATATCACCGCAATCACAACTAAAACAGCCGGTAAAATAAACACCAACTGCGATGATGCCGATTCACTG
>CALFUP010000246.1 GCA_937929875.1 uncultured Cocleimonas sp.
GTTTCGAAGAAAGAAACCGTAGGCTCGCTAAAAAGTGGGGGGGTGTACTATTAAATATAGATTATGACTGCTTTTTACCAATATATTGTAGCAATAACTTATCGAATAAAACCTGATCTGGAAGTGCTTTTACTGGTACGGTATGAAAAAACCGAGGTGTTAGGTACAAAAGATAAACACCTTCATCACATTTCCAATTCTCGATATCCTGCCATTGTAGTTTGTTTACGCCAGATTGATTTTTAAGATTGATACCTTCTTCGGTTAACGACAACGAGGTCTTTTCTCTTAATGCCTTATTTTGTTTGAATAGCTTTTTGGCTTTATACGGAAGCACGATATTAATCAGGCCAAAATAAATGAGACAACCAATGATAGAAATTCCCAATGGTAGGAATATGTAGTCTGTGAAAGTGCTGATTAACAATAAAATAATGCCTGCAATCACCAGCCATAATTGCGTTAAATTAGAACCACTGCCATGAAGTGTCATAGCGCTTATGAATTCGGCTTCGGTTAAGGTATAACTGCATTTCATAAAAATCCTGAATGTTGGGTAATGGAAATAAGATAAGAAATGTGTAAAAAGTAGGGGGGTGTGCTTCGACATGCTTAGCAACCGATTCGGTAAGCTCATTACAAATCATTTTATATCTATTCTAATCAATGTTCTTAGACAATATAGGTTTTAAATCATCCTCATAGCCAAAAATACTCGGTTGCCCGCCAGTATGAATAAATAATAGCTTTTCTCCTGATATGGCTTGTTTTGCCAGGCTTATAAAACCTGCCATGCTTCGTCCTGTATAAACGGGGTCTAAAATAATCCCCTCGTTTTGCGCTATCAGTTCAATGGCTTCTAAAACCGCATCATTGATTTGTCCGTAACCAGGGGCTAGGGCGTCATCGTTTATTATGATGTCAGTTAGTGATACAGGGTTTTCTATATCTAATACAGTCGCGATATTGTCACAGTGTTTTGCTATTCGAGGCACTTGTAATGCCTTTTCTCGCCTGACACAAATGCCTGTTACTGGGGTTTGATTGCCAAGTGCGCGAAGTCCAAATAATAAGCCTGCGTGAGTTGCACCGGAGCCAGTTGCCACGACGATCTTATCGAATTGCATCTCGAGTTCATTGGCTTGTTTAATGATTTCGTCAGCGGCAACTATGTAACCCAAACTGCCAATTTGTGGATGGTCAGGCCCTAGATGGATGACATAGGGTTTCTTACCATCGGCTCTTAATTCAGCTGCGATGACTTCTAATTGTTTATCAGCGCCGTCTTCGTCTTCACCCTCATGATAGCTACTGATTGATGCGCCTAAAATGCGTGAAAGCAAGACATTACCCGAATGATAATAGAGTGATGATGTGTGTGAAACACGTTTTTCAGCTTGGATATGACACTCGAATCCCAACTTGCGTGCGGCGGCCGCGACTGTGCGAGTAAAGTTGGATTGTACTGCGCCTGTAATGAGCACAGTGTCTGCGCCTTGTGCGATCGCTTCGCCGAGATAAAACTCACATTGGCGTACTTTATTACCACCCATGGCAAGCCCTGTACAGTCATCGCGTTTGATAAAGAGTTCAGCTTCACTAAGCGCTTTACCAAGATTGGGCATGGCTTCTAAAGGTGTAGGCAAATGACCTAGTTGGGCACGGGGGCGATGATTGAAATTACCGACTGAATCTAAAGAAATGTTTGTCATGTTCAAAGTCTTTTTAAGATATAAACATTCGATTTAATATCGCGACCAGGAAGATGGGGACCATATTCTTTGAAAACTAATTCAAAGTGTTTGTTTTCGATTTCATGATTGATTGCGGCTTCGTAGCTAGGGTCCTCTAAAGTGTGATCATTAAATGAAAATACGAATAAGCCACCACTAGTGAGTTTGCTAATTGCTTGGTGGAATACGACTAATGGTGCTGCACCTGCTCCTATAACCCCCACGGCTGTTATTGCTTGGTATTTTCCATTATCGAAAGGAAAGGGGTTTTCTGGATCGGAAAGCCATAGTTCGTGATAGATTTTTCTGGTCTCAGCGATTTTTAACATTTCAGGGGTAATATCACAGCCATCAATGCGGGTAAATCCCACTTCGCTGAGTATTCTTCCTGAAATCCCCGTGCCACAACCAATATCTAAAATATTTAGATTTTTCTTTGAAGTCACTTTCGCTAAGGCATCAGCACATCGTTGCGGTGTTGCATAGCCGTTTTCAGTGATTTCAGCATCATACGTAGCTGCCCAATCAGAATAGTATGATTGGGTATCTGTAACAGAATCTAATGTATAGGATTTTTCTAAATGATTGTTATGGTTTGTCATGTTAGTTTTTAGTTGTTTTCCTAAGTGTTTTATTATTCGAGACCTTTGCATCTGACCTTGGCACGAGAGATATGACGGATTAAAAATGCTTAAATTCCTCCTGTTCTCCTTAAAAATTCGCTGAAGAGTCCTGCTATTAAGCCCACTTTTAAGAAAAATAGTTGAAATGGCGCTACTTTTTATCTCGCCATTCTCTCGTGCAAAGATCTCATATTATTAATGTAGCAAAAGATTGGTCATTTATCTTTTCTACTTATTTTAATTGAATGTGTTGAAATCAAAAAAGCGCTTAAATGCTATTAGCTTATGTCATTAATACCAATTAGCTGTTTAATCTGTTATTTCATAGCATTGGGGATGAGCAAAAAATTATTAATAGACTATAGTTTTATTCATAGCTTGTTATTTAAGGCTTATTTCATTTTGGGTTTCATTTTATTATCCAAGGACGGATATTTTTTTATGTTGTTGAGCCTTTTTAATTTATTTAATCCAAAAAGATCTTTTATTAATAGATCTCATGAAAGATTATCAAATATAAAAAGATTTAATAAAAAAAGTGGCACAAACGCAGATACCTTAATCAGTAACTCTTTCAGTTATACTCTTGCTTTTACACTAGTTTTTACCATCACACTGGCTCTGCCATTTAATGCAAATGCCGCTGCTGTTATCGATAAATCGATTAATGAGTCTGCGCAATTCGAATCCAATGATCTCTATCAAGCACTCGCCGCTGAAATTTATAATCAGTTGGGCGAAAAGAATTTAGCGGTCGATTATTACTATAGTTTGAGTGTGACGAATAAAGATCCAGCCATTGCTAAACGAGTTACCGAGTTGGCAACAGTGACAGGTCAAATTGCCAAGGCATTAAATGGTGCTAAACGCTGGGTGGTCTTGCAGCCAAATAACTTAGAGGCTAATCAGTATCTTACGCTCCTTTTGTTACGTAATAGTCATTTTAAATCTGCAGCAAAGCAATTAGATGTCATAAGAATGTTGCTTGAAAATAGTTCAGCGCCTGCGCAGTCTTTACAAAGCAATACAAGTTCATCAAAAAACCAGTTTCATAGTAATGAGAGTCTCACTTTTATTGGTGCTATGCTGTCAGCAGAAGCGCATCATGATAAAGCGTTAACAGTGTTTGATCTGTACATAAAAGATCATGCTTCTAAATTAAAGAATAATTCAGTGTATTTAAAACAGCAAAAATTGATCACTGCTCAATTAGCGATGAAAGCAAAACAGTATTCAACTGTGATCAACTCTCTTAATGGTTTAACGGGTTTAGATCCTCAAAACTATGTCGATGCGACTGTTATGCATGCTAAAGCGCTACACAAATTAAAAAAAGACACCTTAGCCATTGGGCTTCTAAATTTAGTTAAGGATCACCCTGAGGCTAACGATAGCCATCGTTTGGAACTGGTGCGTTTATTGGTGTTAAACAAACAAAAAAGCGTGGCGCTTCCCATATTGGAGACTTTGGTTACAAAGCATTCTAAAAACTTAGAATTGCTCAAATCATTAGTCGCACTGCAAATTGATCAATCAAAATTAAAAAATGTAGAGAGTAATATTAGTAAGTTACGCACGAATATTAATTACACCCATGATGCCAATTATTTCACTGGTGAGTTTGCAGAAAAATTAGGACAACAAGAAAAAGCCTTGTTGAACTACGAGAAAGTATCCGCGGGTTCATATCTAAAAAATGCACATAAAAAACGCATTAGTTTAGTTAAACGAATTCATGGTCAAAGTGAGTTAAATACTTTATTTTCTGAGCAACAAAGGAACGCTGAAACCTTGAGTGATCAAGCGTATTGGATCAAGTTGCAAGCGGATGAGTTATTTGAAGCTGACCATTATTCAAAAGCCCTAGTTTTATATGATAAAGCCGTAAAGTTAGTTCCAAAAAAAACACGCTATCGCTACAAGCGTGGTTTAGTGAATGAACGCCTAGGGAACTTGGAAAAAGCCGAGCTAGATTTTAATTCGGTTTTGGCTAAGCAAAGTAATGATGCCGATACACTGAATGCTTTGGGATATATGCTATCAGTGCATACTAAACGCTTAAAAGAAGCTAAATCTCATATTGATAAGGCTTATAAGTTAAAACCTAATGATCCATTGATTTTAGATAGTTTAGGCTTCGTTTTGTATAAAACGGGTGATTTAAGTAAAGCGGAAAAATACCTGCGTAAAGCTTTCAAGTTAATGAAAAAACCTGAAGTGGCGAGCCATTTAATTACTGTTTTGGCTAAGTCGAATCAACACCAAGAAGCAAGAAACATTTATCTTGAAATGCAAAGAATTTACCCAAATAGTCCAAGTTTAAAAAGTGTGTTACGTTATTTGACTAATTGATTCTCACTTATTCGCATTTCTCTATAGCTATTGCCCAGACTTAAGCTTCACATTCCTCATTAAAAAAATAGCCATACAGGCTAAACCAATTGAATAAAATTCTTCATCTATCCAATGTCATTATTCTAAATATTGAATAGGAACTTACTCTTTTAAAAACAATCATAGCTATTCAATCTATCCCTACTAGAATTATGGGAATTTGTTAAACTGCGGATTCATCGCTTTTTATGCCACATGAAGGAAATAATAAATGACTTTAAAAGGATTATTTACAGGCTTGCTTTTAATGAGTGTCATGCTGATATCAGGCTGTTCTCAAATCAATACAACACCTACATCATCAGTTACACCAGGTACTACAACGCTTGCAAAACAAACCGCATGGCAACAGAGACAAGGTTTTTTAGGTCGTAAACAAAGTTGGCAGCTCAAAAGTAAGGTGTCATTGAGATTTGATGATGAAAATTTAATATTCGGTTTAAATTGGGCGCAGAGGCCATCAAATAACTATGTTATGGAAATTAACAACCCAATTACTGGTGGATTAGTTTCGAAATTAACTCGATTAAACGGAGCCATCACCTTATTAGCAGACAATGGCAAAACCTATAGAGATACTGATGAAGAGCGTTTGCTAAAAAATCAATCTGGCTTATCAATACCTGTCAAAGGAATGCAGTACTGGGTTAGAGGATTAACCTCACCTCAATACAAAGTTGATTCTTTGGTACTCGATAATGCGGGTCGCCCATTGACGTTACAACAAGCAGGCTGGAAGATTGTTTATTCTAGTTATGTTAATAATGGCAAGAATGCTTTACCGAGAAAAATAAACTTAAGTCGGGGAGCAGATAAGATATTCATTAGGTTAATCGCCAAAAATTGGCAGTAATCACTTTTTTTGAGTTTCAGATGACTGAAAAGTTAAAAAGGCTAGTACTTCCTGCGCCAGCAAAATTAAATTTATTTTTGCATATTACTGGACGAAGAGAAGATGGATACCATGAGTTACAAACTGTGTTTCAACTTTTGGATTACTTCGATGAAATAACGTTGATTTCCAAAAGCGACGGTAAAATAACTCGGTCTGCAAAGAGCGATGCTCAAATAAATAACATTCCCTATGAAAACGACTTGTGCATACGTGCTGCAAAACTAATGCAATCGCAATTAGTAACCCATTCAAATCATACAAATGAAATTTATGGTGTAGAGATAAGCCTAGATAAGAAACTACCTATAGGTGGTGGTATAGGTGGTGGAAGCTCGGATGCGGCAACGGTTTTATGTGGTTTAAATAAGCTATGGTCTTGTAACTTCAGTGTTGATAAATTAGCTGAATTAGGCTCTCAATTAGGTGCAGACGTACCTGTTTTTGTTCGAGGTGATTCTGCATGGGCAGAAGGAGTAGGGGAGCAATTAACCCCTATGCAGCTACCAAAAAAATGGTTTGTAGTGATTCATCCTAAAGTATTTGCATCAACGGCTAAAATTTTTGCAGATCAGGGATTGACACGGGATTGTGATACCCTCAAAATAGCGCGCTTTCTGGAACGCAATCCATTCGATTATTTAGCTGATGAATTCAGCAATGTATTTGAATCGATAGTGACTAAGAAGTACCCTGAAATTGCTTTGGTAATTGAATGGTTATCTACTTATTCACCCGCAAGATTAACAGGAACAGGAAGTTGTGTTTTTGCTTCATTTGATAATGAAACTGAAGCCAAGGCTGTTCTTACTGACCTAGCAAAGTCAAATCACGATTGGTTTGGTTTTGTTGCAAAAGGTGTTAATCAATCACCATTACAGAGCATTTTGTAATAGTGGTTTTCAGTTAAGTTTTTGGGACGTCGCCAAGTGGTAAGGCTCTGGGTTTTGATCTCAGCATTCGTAGGTTCGAACCCTACCGTCCCAGCCATATTTGATCAATAGGTCGTTATTACGTTTTGTGTAACGGCCTATTTTTTTCTCTAAATACTAGTTTTTAACTTCAGCAGAGATTGACATGTCAGAAATAGACTCAGTAATGATTTTTTCGGGCAATGCTAATGTAGATCTTGCTCGTGAAGTATCTGAACAACTAGGCATACCATTAGGAAACTGTACTGTAGGAAAATTCAGTGATGGGGAATCCCACATTGAGATCCTAGAGAATGTCCGTGGCCGTGACGTTTTTGTACTGCAACCAACCTGTGCACCAACCAATGATAATTTAATGGAATTATTGATAATGGTGGATGCGTTATATCGTGCTTCAGCAGGCCGAATTACTGCTGTTATCCCATATTTTGGTTATGCTCGACAAGATCGACGTGTTCGCTCAAGACGAGTTCCTATCTCGGCTAAGCTAGTCGCAGATATGATTTCTACCAGTCGTGTAGATCGAGTTTTGACAATTGATTTACACTCAGATCAGATTCAAGGCTTCTTTGATTTACCGGTTGATAATATTTATGCGTCAGCGGTTTTATTAAATGATATCAATGAAAAAAACTACGAAGATTTGGTGGTTGTATCACCTGACGTTGGTGGTGTAGTTCGTGCACGAGCTATGACTAAAAGTTTAGGTGGCGATGTAGGATTAGCAATCATAGACAAACGTCGTCCTGAGCCTAATGTATCCGCTGTTATGCATATCATTGGTGAAGTTGAGAACAAAACCTGCGTGATCATCGATGACATGGTAGACACCGCTGGCACACTTTGTCATGCGGCTAAAGCACTAAAAGAACATGGGGCAAAAGCAGTCATTGCTTACACAACTCACCCTGTTTTTTCTGGTCCTGCAATTTCTAATATTCAAAATTCAGACCTTGATGAAGTCGTTGTTACAAATACTATCCCATTGAGTGACGATGGCAGAAAATGTGCTAAAATACGCCAGCTTTCTGTAGCGAGCATCTTGTCTGAGACAATATCTCGTGTACATGTAGATGATTCAGTTAGTGATTTATTCATGCATGTGGTTGATGACTAACCTTTAGATTTCGTATTTAAAAACAGTTGTAAAGAATTTGTTGGGTTGAGCTTTTTAAGTTTAGTCTGACACTAAGCTGCAAAACTTGGTCGCGAGTTTTGCTTTTTTGTATTTGGATTACTTTAATTACTAACATATTTAGTAAATAGTAAATCCAGTTTTGGAGTAGAAAATCATGGCAAAATTTGAATTAGCCGCCGAAGCAAGAGAAGACCTAGGTAAAGGTGCGAGCCGCCGCTTACGTCGTCTTAATAAAATTCCCGCGGTATTATACGGTGCAGGTCGACCAGCTTGGTCACTATCACTAAAAGAAAACCAATTAATGCGTAACCTTCAAGAAGAAGCATTCTACGCTGCAATTATTGAACTAGAATATGACGGTAAGAAGCAAAAAGTCTTTTTGCGTGATCTTCAGCGTCATCCTTCTAAGCCGTTTGTTCTACATGTAGATTTACAACGTGTAAGAGACGATGTTGAAATGACCGTTGTATTACCAATTCACTTCTTAAATGAAGATACCGCTCACGGTATTAAAATTGAAGGCGGTAGACTACAACGTAATCTTTCTGATATTGAAATTGTTTGTTTGCCTGGTGTTTTACCAGAGTACATCGAGTTAGATTTAGCTGACTTGAAAGTGGGTGAAGCACTTCATCTATCAGATATTAAATTCCCTGAAGGCGTTAGATCTACAGAGCTTGAGCAAGGCGAAGGACATGATCATGCTATCGTTTCTATCTTCGTACCTAAAGTAGTTGAAGAGGAAGAAGATACTTCAGCACCTGAAGCACCTGAAGCACCTAAGTCTGATGTTGCTGCTGATGATGAGGCTGATGAGGCTTAATAAAGAATGACTGAAAACGTTATTCAACTCATTGTTGGTCTGGGTAACCCAGGCGAGAAATATTCTAAAACCCGGCATAATGCCGGGTTTTGGTTTGTTGATGCACTAGCAGATAGACATGGTGCAAGCTTTAAAGCGGAAACAAAGTTTTCAGGTGAAGTAGCAAAAGTGACTATTGATGGTCAGGCTGTTTGGTTATTGAAACCTTCAACCTTCATGAATCGCAGTGGTTTAGCTACTCATCAAATGACTCAATTCTATAAAATACCGACTGAAAATGTCTTGGTAGCTTATGACGAATTAGATTTGCCAGTCGGTACCGCCCGTATTAAGAAATCAGGCGGACATGGCGGACACAATGGTTTAAGAGATATTCATGCTCAAATTACCAAAGAATACTTACGTTTAAGACTAGGAATAGGCCATCCTGGTGACAGTAAAAAAGTGGCTGATTATGTTTTATCTAGACCTAATCAAAATGATGAGATTTCAATCGTCAACGCGATAGAAAGGTCTCTCGAAGTTATCCCTCAAGTCATCGCTGGTGAAGTTCAAAAAGCGATGAACAGTTTGCATACTGAAAGCGATAAGCTTTAAAGATTCAATTTAAAGCTATTCACATCAGGTTTAAAAATACAGTTTTAAAGGAAATATTATGGGTTTCAAATGTGGAATAGTTGGTTTGCCAAATGTGGGAAAATCAACACTATTTAATGCCTTAACTAAAGCAGGTATCGCAGCAGAAAATTATCCTTTTTGTACTATCGAGCCAAATGTAGGCATCGTGCCGGTCCCTGATCCTCGATTAAATGATTTGGCCAAAATAGTAAATCCAAAACGTATTTTACCAACCACAATGGAATTTGTTGATATTGCAGGCTTGGTAGAAGGTGCTGCGTCAGGTGAAGGTTTAGGTAATAAATTTTTATCACATATCCGTGAAACTGACGCTATCGCTCAGGTTGTTCGTTGTTTTGATGATGATGATGTAGTGCATGTTGACGGTAAAATTGATCCTGTGTCGGACATCGATACCATTAACACAGAGTTGGCATTAGCTGATTTAGACTCGGTGGAGAAAGCGATACATCGTGCTACTAAAAATTCAAGGTCAGGTAATGCAGATGCAAAAGCGCAATTAGCTATTTTAGAAAGAATACAAGCGCAACTAGCGGAAGGTAATTCAGCGCGTTCGGCTAGTCTTGATGATGAAGAAAAGCTTTTGGTTAGAGAGCTACAGTTAATCACCATCAAACCTATTTTATTTGTGGCGAATGTCGCTGAAGATGGCTTTGAAAATAATCCTTATCTTGATGCGGTTACTGAAATTGCAAAGAGAGAAAACGCAGAAGTAGTGGCCGTAAGTGCCGAAATGGAAGCGGAAATGTCATCGCTTGAAGAAGATGAGTTAGCAATGTTCCTTGATGATTTGGGCCTAGAAGAACCTGGTCTAAATCGAGTGATTAATGCCGGTTATCAATTACTACACTTACAAACGTTCTTTACTGCAGGAGTTCAAGAAGTTCGTGCATGGACCGTGCAAAAAGGCGCAACTGCCCCCAATGGTGCAGGACGAATTCATACCGACTTTGAGCGCGGTTTTATTCGTGCCGAAGTGATAGCTTATGATGATTACATTACTTGTAATGGCGAGTCTGGTGCAAAAGATGCGGGTAAATGGCGCTTAGAAGGTAAGGACTACATTATGCAAGAAGGAGATGTTGTTCATTTTAGATTCAACGTCTAATTTACTTATCAACTTAACTCCTATCTTGCTCAATAGCGGTGTTGAAAATTAATCACTTACACTTGTAAGCTCATAATTCCCGCCTTGCTCTTGAGCAAGCTAGTAGCTAATTTGAATAATAAATATCATATTGAATATTGAAAAGAAAATAAGTAACTCAACTATATATTAAGTGCCGATTTATTCACCAGAATACCTTCAATAAGTAGGGGGGTGTGCTTAGATACCCTCTAATTTCATTGATTCAATAACTCATTCTTATTTAAACCATTTTAATTAATGATATAAAAAACTATGCTAAATAACGAAAACCAACAAGCTATTGATGCTTTAAAAGACGTTGCCATGGCTGGCATTAAAGAGCAGCGCAGCTCAAGGCGTTGGAGTATTTTCTTTAAAATCCTCAGCTTATTGGTTTTACTGTTGCTTATTGGTGCAGTTTTCGGTGCAATTGCAAGTAAAGATAAGCGCTTAACAACTGCTGAAAATTATTCTGCTGTAGTTGATGTTCAAGGTGTGATTATGCAGGGCGCTGAAGCCAGTGCGGATAATATTATCCCGGCTTTGCAGAGTGCGTTTAAAGATCCAAAAGTGTCTGGTGTTATTATTCGATGCAATAGCCCTGGCGGTAGTCCTGTTCAATCGGCTTATGTTTACGATGAAATTATGCGCTTGAGAGGTTTATACCCTGAGACTAAAGTTGTTGCTGTAGCAGCAGATCTTTGTGCTTCGGGCGGCTATTTTATTATTTCAGCTGCCGAGGAAATTTATGCGAATAAATCTAGTTTAGTAGGTTCGATTGGTGTTCGCATGCAGGGTTTTGGTGTTGTTGAAGCAATGCAAAAACTGGGTATCGAAAATCGTGAATTAACCGCAGGTGAAAACAAAGCAATTCTTGATCCATTTTCTCCTCGAAAACCAGAAGATGAAACTTTTGTTAAGAAGATGTTAGCCACTACGCATAAGCATTTCATCGACGCGGTTAAGGCAGGAAGAGGTGATCGGCTTGCAAATGATCCTGATATTTTTAGTGGTCTATTTTGGACCGGTGAAGATGCAAAAGCATTGGGCTTAGTCGATGGTTACGGAAGTCCTGCAACAATCGCTAGAGAGATTTTAAAAGCTGAAACGATGATTAATTTCAGTCCTAAGGATGATGTATTCGAACGTTTGAGTAAACGTGTAGGAGCATCAGCTGCGAGCTTACTCTTAAATATTAATTCTGTGCCTACACCTGTTCTCCACAAATGATAATTAAATCGTAGATATTCATTTAATATCAGATAGCACAATAAGTGATATTTAACATTCTTTGATTAAGCCTCTAATGCTAAAACCCCAAACTGTTAAAAACCAAAGTGCTAGTGATAATTCCCGAAATCTAGACCTTGCATAGTATGCTTTGTAAACCTGTTAAATAGTATGCGGGTTCATTAAAAATACCGGCTTGATGGCTACCTTTTTATTTAGCTAGAATGTTATCAAAAAGTAGGGGGGTGTCATTTTTATTAACAATGG
>CALFUP010000247.1 GCA_937929875.1 uncultured Cocleimonas sp.
CTCATCACCGCATAATATGAGGGGAATTCAAGCGTTAGCATATAGCCTTCAGCATCGCGTTGACTTGCCGAAGCAGCTGCTTGTTCGATGGCGGTATCTGGCAAACCTTTTAAGGCTGACTTATCATCAATTTGCTTTGTCCAAGCATTAGTGGCATCGAGAACATTGTCTGAATAGTTTGATGTGATGGTCGATAGCTCGCTACTTATCTCGCCGTAACGCTGTTTTTTCTCATCATCTAAATCAACACCCGATAATTTAAAACCTTTGATCGAATCTTCGATAGATTTACGTTGCGCATCATCTAAACCTAAAGCATCTTGATTGTTTTGAATCTGTTGGATCGCATCAAACAAGGCTTTATTCTGCCCCATTTCGGTGCTGTATTCACTTAGCTTTGGTAAACAAGCATTGTAAGCATCGCGCAACTCAGGTGTGTTCACTACGCCATTCATATGACTGATAGGCGACCACATTCGCTCTAGTTGATTATCTACTTTCTCTAAAGGCTCAATCAAATTATCCCAGGTATACTCGCTGTTATCGTTTAGCAAAGAGTCGGTCAATTCACGACTCACTCTTAATAATTCATCTAAAGCTGGCTCAATATGATCAGCTTTAATCTCTGGAAAATTCGGAAGGTCTGGGATATTTAATAGTGGGTTTTGATCAGTTGAGTTCATAGTTTCTCTTCTTATTTATTGGTCGTTATTATTGGCCGTTATTTTAAATACGTTTATTATTCTTATATTGGATTGGTTTTAAGGTAAATCAAGTATTCAAGAAGTTTAAAGGATGTATGCTGAGCCAGTCGAAGCACACCCCCCTACTTTTTATCATTTGTTTTACGCTTTAATCAACGCGACTTTATCATTTTCTCTGCCTATCAATAGCTCACCTGCAACCACTGCAGCTATTTCATCATTAACCAAGGCACCACGCCAATCATCTGAAATACTCGTTTCACCAGCCAGTACCATCTCGGCAACGCGCTTTCGGGTAGCTATCACTGCGGCAGTGATTTTGTGTTGCTTTGCCTGAATTTGAATCACCAGCATTAACAAGTCGATTAGCGCATTTTGGTTTGGGCTTGGCTTGTTTGCGCGTGCTAACTCTGGCCATTCTGATTCTGGTGTATCCTTACCTTTTTTGATTAATGACAGCCAAGTATCATGATATTTCTGCGAACGATCTGGATTGATTCCCCTAATTTCTTTGATTGCTTCAACAGTGCTTGGTTGTTGTCGCGCCATATCTAACAAAACATCATCACTAAGAATCCATTTTCGTGGTCGGTCTGATTGTTCTGCGCGCTCTTCACGCCATGCAGCCAGCTCTCTGAGAATAGCTAATTGCGGGCGTTTTAGTATTTGATTGCCTTTAACTTTCTTCCAGCGCTCATACGGATTCGCCGCATAAGTTTCTGGATTGGTTGCCTTTGCAAAATCTTTACTTAACCAACTAAGGCGGTCTTGCTCTTCTAATTTTTCAAGCATCATAGGATAAATCTGTGCCAAGTAGCGCACATCATCAATCGCATATTCTAGTTGCGCATCACGCAATGGACGCTTCGACCAATCTGTTCGTGATTGCGTTTTCGCTAAACTAACGTTTAGCATGCTTTCTACTAAACGTGCATAGCCCATTTGATCACCAATACCCAAAACAGACGCGGCAACTTGCGTATCAAAAATAGGTGCAGGTACTTTGCCTGTAATCTCTAGTAAAATTTCTAAGTCTTGATGAGCAGCATGCAGCACTTTAATAATATTTGGGCTGTGCATTAATTCAGAAAAGACGGAGAGATCATCGATTGATAAAGGGTCAATACAAGCGCGATGTCCGTCAGCTTCAACTTGAATTAGACATAGCTTGGCGTAATAGGTTTTTTCACGCAAAAATTCTGTATCAATCGCGAGCCATTTTGCATCTTTTATTTTAGCTACAAAGGTCTGCAAGTCTTGCGTTGTACTGATTACTTCGAACACATTATCACCATTCTTTTAAACAAGTGTTCGAGCATAATGCACTTGCCGTCAATAACAAGTGATAAAGGTAGATAAAGGCTAAAATTGCTCACTATTTAATACTTTGGCGTTGCTAGCTTATGATCAATTAATGGTATTATTGGCACATGACAGCTAAACATAATGCGTTAAACGCAGAACGCATTCACGAATCGATACATATATTTTCTGAAGAAAATTTAAGCACTCGTTACTCTGGCAACATTAATTGCTTCGACACGATTGATTCTACCAACACTTGGTTACTAGAGAACGGCAAAAACGGTGATTTCTGTTTAAGTGAAACACAAACCGCAGGTCGTGGCAGGCGCGATAATCGGTGGGTGTCACCTGATAGCGGCAATATTTACCTTTCTTACTGTTGTTATTTTGACCATAGCGTTCCACATCGTTCTTTACTGGGCTTAGTTGCAGGCATTGCTACGGCTGAAGCTTTGGAAGACATTGGATTAACAGGGCATGGATTAAAGTGGCCAAATGATATTTTCTGGAAGAGTAAAAAACTAGGTGGAATCTTGATTCAAACTGCCGATAACTATGAGAAATTTGTTATTGGCATCGGCTTGAATGTTAGCCTTCCACAAGATAGCCTCAATCAAATCACTCAAGCGGCGACGAGTTTAGAAGAGGCTTTAAAAAACCAAACTGTTAATCGCGAAACGGTTGTTATTAAATTGATGGAAAAATTGTTATCACACTCAGAAATGTTCGCGCAACTGCCTTTTCAAGCGTTCACCCAAAGCTGGAATAGATGGGATATTCTCAATGGGCAAAGGGTGAGTTTTCAGCACCAAAATCAAAAAATCGAAGGCAAGGTAGATGGCATTGATAAGCATGGTCGAATCGCTATTTTATTAGAGTCTGGCATTGAATATTTTACTGCAGCTGATATTAAACTTAAGAAATCTAATCAAGCAAGTCAAACCATATCAAAGCAAAGCACTACCAATCGGTTATGAGTGCTAAAAGAACACTATTAATAGATTGCGGAAACACTTATCTTAAGTGGTGCTTGCTCGATGGCGAAAATCTGACTGAACAACAAAGCATAAAACATAAAGATGCTTCGGTGTTGGAGGTTTATAAGGATTTACTCGACAACCAAACACAACAGTGTGATTCGTTAGTAATCGTCTCTGTATTGGGAGAAGTGTTTATTGCGGGAGCGCAAAAATTAGCTGAAGATGCTGGCTTAAGTTTCATAGAAGCACATTCACAACAAAAGCTAGGCAACATTACAAACGGCTATCACCAAGTGGGAAATTTAGGCAGTGATCGAATGCTAGCCATGATTGGGGCTTATCAATTGGTCAATAAATCA
The DNA here is from genome assembly GCA_937929875.1 of uncultured Cocleimonas sp. Classification (GTDB taxonomy): domain Bacteria; phylum Pseudomonadota; class Gammaproteobacteria; order Thiotrichales; family Thiotrichaceae; genus Cocleimonas. The sequence goes on from CALFUP010000247.1 coordinate 3,349, forward strand.
GGCGATGGATCTGATAAAAATCAACAAGCTTGCATAGTGATCGATTCTGGTACTGCAACGACGATTGATGCAGTAGATAAGACAGGTCAACACCTTGGAGGGGTTATCTTTCCTGGGTTTGAATTAAGCTTACATAGCCTATCTGCCAATACTGAACTATTACCAAAATTAGACTTAACGACGCAACAGAATGATGAGTATTTTGAAGCGAATGGATTGGCGACTGATACTCCACAAGCCATCGCAAGTGGTTGTTTATTAAGCCTAGCTAGCGCTATTGATGGTATTTGTAATAAAATGCAGCGACAATTAGAAGCTAGAAGCAACACCAAGAGTCCAGTAAAAAGAGTTTTATGTGGGGGTGTTGCGAAAACAATATTACCCTATTTAGAAAATGACTATGATTATCGAGAAAATTTAATCATGCTCGGATTAAAAAAGGTCAAGGAAACAGAATCAAACAATGATTAAAAATGCCATCATCGGTTTGCTTGCCCTTAATGTATTCTATTTTGTATGGGTACTAGTCGCAGGCCCAGCGGGTTATACGCCGCCTCCAAAATTAGAGAAAGGAGTCGCGGGCTTAACCTTGGTGCCTAAACTCAGTAATGCATCTTACCAACGGAGCTCTTCAGGTACTCCAAGTAGTTGCTATTCCTTTGGCCCGTTTGACAGTAAAAAGTCTGCTCAGATCATTGCCAATAAGATCAATGGTTTCGGCTTATGGACTGATATTACTAATCAGCAAACAATGCAGACTCTCAATTATTTAGTCTACCTTCAACCGTTTGCTACTCGTGCAGAAGCCATGAATGTGATTGCAGAAATCAGCAAACACGAAATCAAAGAATACAAACTGGTTGAGAGTGGTCCTTATAAAAACGCCATTGCGTTAAGATCATTTAATGATTTAGACAAGGCTCGAAGACATTCTGAATACATCAGATTTCTGGGTTTTGATGCTCGCTACACAACTCAGAAAAAACGTAAAGAAGTCTACTGGATAAACTACGATGAGCCCTTTGGTAGTAACGTGCCTGTAACTCGCTGGGCGAAAGAAATAGATGAAAAAAGTAGTGTGCAGAAAATCCCAAAAGCGTGCGCTTAAAAAAAGATTCACTACAAAAATAAGAACCTCTCAAGATATGAGAAGGATTAAAAATAGGGGTGCCTACCAAAGTACCGCAAAGTGAACGTCGACCTTGAACCAGTTAGGTTCAAGTGGAAATCTTATTAAGTTTATTAGGCTTACCGCCGTAGCAGTCATGCTCACAAAACTTCGTCGAACTTCCGGAGTTTGTAATTAGGCTCAAGGGAATACCCGAACACTTTCCGAATACCCCAGAGGACACCCGTATTAACAATATAAAGTAAATATTCATCTTTGTTAAGAATAAAATGACTAAAAGTACCTGAATTAAAAATAGCCTAGCGGTGATTGTAAATGCAGGAAATCTTGCATACCGTCTATCTGTTTAATTTTTAAGCATAAAATACTCAAGTGAATACTGTAAGTAAGAACTAAAGTGCTGATATTTAATTTTATTGTATTTTTTTATAACAGCTATTATTTAAGGTTTTTCAGTCATTACTACTCTAAAAACTACAAATAATACTTGCTAGTTTGTTTTTTGTTCGCTATAAAGAAACTCAAGTAAACAATTAGAGAACGCTATGCTTACCTCAAAGCAATCCTTAGTCTTGAAAACCATCCAACACCTTGCACAAGAGATGGGTTATTTACCGACCCTAGAAGAAATTGGACAGGACATTGGCATTGGTCGAAGTACCATACATAAGCATATTCGCACGCTAATCAATAATGGCTACCTGCAAGAAGCAGATGGTAAGTCAGCCTATCAATTAGCTGACCCCTTTGAAGAGGAAGAAGGCTCATTACCTTACATGGGCAAGATAGCGGCAGGTTTTCCCATTGAAGCGATTCCTGATCAACAGAATATCAATCTAGCTCAGCTATTTTGTGGTCCAGATCGCTATGTACTAAAAATTGCTGGTGACTCGATGATCGAGGCGGGTATTTGGGATGATGATTATGTTGTGATTCAAAAAAGAACTTCCGCCAGAGAAGGCGACATTATTGTCGCTTTAGTCGATAGGTATGAAGCAACATTAAAATACTATCATCCAAAAGATACTGGCGTGGTTGAACTACGACCTGCTAATTCACAACTACAGTCCATGTTTTATCCTGCAGATCATGTGGAAATACAGGGTGTAATGGTCGGTGTTTTTCGCAGTTACTAGTTTCTTAACTACCCAGTTAAGCTTTAAAAGCACTCTCTAACATTTTGGTTATTTTTGAATGCGATTCCAGTATCGCTACAGGAATATCTGTACCGTATTTTTCAATATTTTCAACAAATAGAGGAGCATATTCCTTCTCAAAATTCCAAATATAGGAGAGAAAATTAATATCAGGGAGTTTCTCTGGGCAACCTTGTGCCATCTCGGGGCGTACTGAGCCGAAGTTGCTTAACACACGAGTAGCTAGACCTTTAAGTGCAATGTATCGAGGGACGCGTACCCAAAGAATTAATTCAGTTCGTGGCAATCGTATGTCAAAAGTTGAAGCCCCACTCCCATCCATCACCCAGCGGTTTCGGTTTACCAAATCGCTAATCATAGTTCTTTGTGTCAGTTTGTCTCTCTCTTTCCAGCCAGGCAACCAACGTACATCACGGTCAATTGATTGGTACTCTGCGCTTAACAGAGTAGCAAGCTTTACAGAAAGTGTCGTTTTACCTCCACCTGAGCAACCTATAACAAGTATGCGATTTACTTTTAGCAATAATGCGGCTGCTTCGAGATCGGATATGTATTTAGGCAATCTGACCTCCTGTTTTCAAGCTGCTCTGTAATACTATGCACTATATTTTTACCCAGAAACAGAAGCTGGATTTAAATAAGCAGAATGACTATTATAAGTTGCTTAATCAGAAAAACTACTCGCCAGCATTTTCCGCTTAGCAAGTCGACATATACAAGTAGTCATTTAACCCCCCTACTTTTTGTAATAGCTATTATTACCTAGATATCAACACAATAGTCAATCCTTGATTGCCTTAGACTCTTTGCGTCATTTTTCGTTATAATCTTCCGACTTTTATTCACATGTCTCGTAGATTACTTTGTAGAGACTATTCGAGAAAATGCGCTATGAGCGAAAAAAATATCTATCAGGACTTACAACAACTAGGCGAGCAGAGTGCTTTACCTAATTCACCCGATGATGCGGTATTAGAAAGTGTTGAAAATCCGCAGGCAGACGTTAATTATGTGGTTCGATTTACCGCACCAGAATTTACTTCTTTATGTCCTATGACTTCTCAACCTGATTTTGGTCATATGATGATTGATTACATTCCTGATCAAAAACTTGTTGAAAGCAAATCTCTTAAACTTTTCTTAGGTTCGTTTAGAAATCACGGTGCATTCCACGAGGACTGTACGATATCTATCGCCAAACGAATAATTGATGAAATTAAACCTAAGTGGCTTCGTATCGGTGGGTATTGGTATCCACGCGGTGGAATCCCGATTGATCTATTTTACGCTTATGGCGAAATCCCAAAAGGAGTTTGGGTGCCAGAACAAGGTGTTCCGCCTTATAGAGGTCGTGGTTAAAAATAATATTATCGAAAAGTAGGGGGGTGTCTATTTAAGGAGCCTCTGAATGAAATAAAAAGACACCCCCCTACTTTTTGATGTATTTATCGTTATTTTCTGAATTTATCTGTTTATAAGCTTTTTCATGGTTATTCAGTAACCAAGGCAACACGAATCGAATCCAGTTTCAATTGCGCGTTAGCCAAATATTCCACTACTGCCTGATTGTTTTCCTCTAGCTGAGTAATTTCTTCTTTGCGTATATTAGGATTCACTTTCGCTAAGGCTTTCAATCTTTCTAGATCATCATACGCTTTTTCAGCAAAACTATGCTGAGCGGCTTCAATAATTTTATCTTGTTGTGGCGCTGCTAACTTGCTCGATTTTTCTATCAACTGTTCAATTTGTGGACGAGCATGCTGTATCAAATCTTGAGTAGTCCGCTTATTCACTTTAGCGGCATGGTGATTTAGCACTTCATGCTTTAGTGCTGTCGCTAAATTACGCCCGTGATTATCGATAGTGATACGTACACTCGATTCTGGCAAATAACGATGAATTTGTAAAAAACTAGGTGCAGGACAAAACACATTATAAAACGCCTCTAAAACTAGGGTTCCTTTCGGGTAACCCTTATTTTTCAAAGGCAGTGCGCAAAAAGTAGCATTACCAAATTCGCTAGTGCGAATCATATCCAGCGCACCAGTCACCATTGGGTGCTCCCAAGTAATGAAGTGCATATCATCCCGAGATAATGCGATATCACGTTGGTAGGTCGCCGTCATACCCTCTTCTGACAAACCAGGAAAATCACTGGTTAGCATGTGATCGGTAGGTTTTAAAATAAAACTATCAACACCATGAACTTGTTGATCAACACCATATTCATCAAACACGGCATCCATATAGCCACTAAGTTCGGCTGTATTGGTTGACGAGACGACGTTTTCGACCACTTCTTCAGCATGGTCTTTATTGCAAGAATTAAGTTCTAAAAGTCGATCACGGCCTTGCTGCATTTTCGCCAAGGTTTGATTCGCAAACTCTTTGCTGCGTGAAACTAAATCTTCAAACTTGTCGCTATCTTCTGTGCTCACTAATAGTCGACGTAATTCATTTTCAAATACTTCAAAAATACTATGACCCACAGGACATACGTGCTGAAACGCATTCAAACCATTGTGATACCAGTGCATCAATTTTTCTTGTGCCGTATTTTCAAAATAAGGTACATGTATTTTGATTGTTTCTGTTTGACCGATTCGATCAAGGCGTCCGATCCGCTGCTCCAATAAATCAGGGTTTAGTGGTAAATCAAATAACACTAAATGATGAGCAAACTGGAAGTTACGTCCCTCACTACCAATCTCTGAACAGAGTAGGATTTGAGCGCCGATTTCACCGTCTTTTGCGCTTGCTGCAAAATACGCTGCCGCACGGTCACGCTCGACAATATTTAAGCCCTCATGGAAAGCGCTGGCATTAATTGTGGTTCGTAAACGTAAATATTCCTCAAGAGCGAGTGCTGTTTCAGCATGCGCACAAATCAACAAAACTTTCTCTTTAGGATTGGTTTCCAGCCACTCTTCTAACCATTCAACACGAGGATCATCGTGGATCCAGTGGTCAGCTTCGAAGTCTGTTTCTGGGTAAAGTTGATTTTCAAGATCGGCCGATTCAGTTTCATATATTTCAGGAGCTTGAAAGCCATAACCGTGTAATTCGCGTTGCGGAAAACCACCAACAGAATCTCGCGTATTACGATAAAGCACACGACCAGTACCATGACAGTCTAATAGATTTTGGATTACAGGTTCTGCGTTATAAACTTTTTGATATTCAGTTACCGCTTCATCACCCAAATAGTCTGTGAGCTGCTTGAGCTTTTCAGCGTCATTAGGAGCGGCATTTTCATCTTGTAACCACTGTACCAACTCATTGACAGGTTTGTAATGTTGCTCTTCTTTCGCGTATTCTTTTAGATCATAAAAACGATCTGGGTCAAGCAAGCGTAAACGCGCAAAATGCCCTTCAACACCTAATTGTTCTGGCGTTGCAGTCAATAAAAGCAGACTAGGAATTTCTAAAGAGAGCGACTCAATACATGCATATTCATTGCTAACATGCGTTTCGCTCCAACTCAAATGATGCGCTTCATCGACGATCATCATATCCCAACCTGCCGCAACGGCTTGTTGATGACGTACTGGATTTTCACTTAAAAAGTCTAGACTACATAATACCAATTGCGCACTTTCAAAAGGATTAATGTGCGTTTCTTCATCGCCTTCATCTTCAATAGCGAAACAACGTTCTTCATCCAAAATAGTAAAATGAAGATTAAAACGACGCAGCATTTCAACCAACCATTGATGCACCAAAGTCTCTGGCACAATCACCAAAGCGCGTTTCACGCGTTCAGTCAAAACTTGCTGATGAAGAATCAAACCTGCTTCAATGGTTTTACCCAAACCAACTTCATCTGCTAATAAAACACGCGGCGCATGACGACGCGCAACTTGATGCGCAATATACAATTGATGCGCCAATGGTTGAATGCGTGGCCCCACTAAACCATAACTATCAGCTTGTTGCTGGCGATGTAAATGTCGTTGTGTAGCAACACGCAATTCAAAATGAGCGAGTTTATCAACCTGTCCTGCAAATAAACGATCTTGCGGCTGACTGAATTGAGAAAAGCTATCTAATTCTAACTCATGAACTCTTACTGATTCACCCTCAGTATTAATCCCTTCATAAACGATACAATTATTATGTTCGCCATGCCCAGTGATTCGAATTTTTCCCGCATCACCTTCGGTATTAATCGTTTCACCAATCGGGTATTGCACCCGATTCAATGGCGCATTATCCGTCGCATAAGCGCGGGTTTCCTCAACCGCAGGAAAAATAATCGTCAACAACCGACCTTCAACCTTCTCGATAAAACCAATACCTAAAGCGGATTCGGTATTACTTACCCAACGTTGACCAGGATGGAATTCTTTATTCATGGATATCTTTCTGCGGTAAAAAATTAGGGTGAGTATTTTGAATCATATAGCGCGAAGGTCAAGTAACCATCGGTGTTTAAATGACAATATTATCAGCCGAGCGTTTAGCGTGACATTGTTGAAGTGCAACGACAACTACCCGAAGGGCGAGTGTTCATTATCTTTGAGTTATAAACACGTAAAAAGTGGGGGGGGTGTCATTTTTAGTATTTACAATACAAAAAAAAGACCACCAAAGCAGTCTTTTACTAATCAATATTAATATTCAGGTTGCCTCTAGTACTCGGGAGTTAATGCAGAGAAATAGGAGTTTACAAGTGTAAATGACTATTTCCTCCAACGCCGAAATCGCGCGTACTAGAGGTGAACTGATTACTTAATATAGAGCATCTCTTGATACGTTGGCAACGGCCACATGTCATCAGCAATCAACCCTTCAAGTGCATCAACACTTATGCGTGTGTCATCCATCAAACCTCTGATCGTACCTGCGCAAAACTGCATGTGATCTTCTACAGATTGATGATCTTCATTTGCAAGCGCTGCTTCAAGTTGACTCACTTTAGCCATCATGCCATTGATATTTTCAGCAACACTTGCTGCTATGTTGTTATCCATATCAATACCCATCTCAGCTGCCGCAGTTGATGCCATCGAAAGATCCGTTAGGTAACGCGTTGCTGCTGGGTAAATTGACGTTTTTGCCATATTAATCACAAGCTTTGCTTCAACTTCTATCGTTAGGATGTATTGCTCGGAATACACTTCAAAGCGACTTTCTAGCTCCACAGGCGACAAAACACCGGTACTTGAGAAAAGCTCTTTGATTTCAGCATCTTTCAAATAAGGAAGTGCATCAGCTGTAGTTGGAAGATTCTTCAAACCGCGCTCAACAGCTTCTTTATGCCACTCTGCTGAATAACCGTCGCCACCAAATACTGCTTGTCCGTTTTCAAGCATTAATTTTTTAAGTACTGCGATGGTTGCAGCTGTTGTGTCGCTATTGTTCTTTAGCTCAGCTTCTAACTCTACGGCAACCCAGTTTAATGAATCAGCGAGCATGGTATTCATTGCAATTAATGGACCCGTAACTGACTGCTCAGAACCTACCGCACGAAATTCGAAACGATTGCCTGTGAATGCGAATGGAGAAGTTCTGTTACGGTCTCCTGCATCTTTAGCAAATGGCATGATTTGAGACAGACCCATATCCATCAATCCGCCTTCGTCAGCATTATCTAACTTACCGGCTAAAATCTGATTAAATATTCCTTCAATTTGTGAGCCTAAGTACACAGACAAGATTGCTGGAGGCGCTTCGTTAGCCCCTAAACGATGATCATTACCTGCTGTTGCAATAACCGCTCGAAGCAATGGACCGAACTTGTTAACGCCACGGATAACTGCGCCACAAAACAATAAGAAGTTTAGGTTTGAGTGTGGAGTTGTACCCGGATCAAGTAAATTACCCTGAGTCGAGTTACCTACAGACCAATTTACGTGCTTACCAGAACCATTGATTCCTGCAAATGGCTTCTCATGCATCAAACATCTAAACCCATGTTTCTTAGCGGTATTTTTAAGTATGGTCATCAATAATTGCTGATGATCTGCAGCGACATTTGCCGCTTCGTAGTAAGGTGCTATTTCGAACTGACCTGGAGCTACTTCGTTGTGACGTGTTTTTGCTGGAATCCCTAAGCGATAAAGTTGGTCTTCAACATCTTGCATATAGACTTGAACACGCGGTGGAATCGCACCAAAGTAATGATCGTCAAACTCTTGTCCTTTTGCTGGTGGCGCACCAAATAGTGTACGACCTGCTAACAATAAATCGGGACGAAGACTGGTAAAATTAGAGTCAACTAAGAAGTACTCCTGCTCAGCACCACAGCTTGAATTTAGTGTGCCTACTTTTTCCTCTCCCATTAATTTCAACACTTTCTGTGCAGCGTCGTTCATTGCAGAGTTTGAGCGTAATAATGGTACTTTCTTATCTAAAGACTCACCAGACCATGAGATAAAGATACACGGAATACATAATGTTGCGCCATTATCCG
>CALFUP010000248.1 GCA_937929875.1 uncultured Cocleimonas sp.
TACTTCAGGTGCATCAATAATTTCATCGGCATGTACATTAAAGCTTGCTTCGTCTTTGACAAAGAATGTGGTGTGGCCTGAATCACCATAAGCAGTCTGAATAACTAAATCAGTACCTACTTCCTTCGATGTTTTTTTGCATAAGTCATCGTAGGATGAAACGCTTGTTAATACGTTAGGGACACTGGGTACACCTGCTTTATTACCAATTCGTACAGTTTCAATTTTATCGTCGAGTTTGCTTCTCAGTTTGGCGCTTGGGAACCATGTTTTAAGACCTGCTTCTTTAGCAAGGCCTTCTGTTTCTTTATCAAACATCAAAAATACAGCTTTGGGATGTTTGCCAAAAGACTTTGTATATTCTTTTACTTCCTCGTGCTCGAGTAAGTAATTGTTAATATCTTCAATACTTTCAAATTCTTTATGAGGTATTTTACTTGGAACAAAGGTGTTTGGGTGACGTCCGTCATAACAATCGAGGTAGTTAATAAATTTAAAGTTTTTTACCCACTCATCCATTCCTAGTAAATTAAAGTTGGTCGCACTTATAAAAAAAATGGGTTTGTCGTAGCGATGAAAATAGCGACGAATATCTGACATTCCATTTAATTTTTTACTCATTTAACTTCTCCTTTTTTTCATTATTTATATTTTATTAGTTATTTTATGTAGCTTTGTAGTTCTCTAAATCTGAATTATTGCCTTAATCTGAAGCTATCCAGTGTCGTTTGTTTAAATACTCTAAGCCCTAGCTCTTCTCGGTAGCCATGAATCTCTTTTACATCTAAGTTACGCATGAAATCCATAATATCTTTGCTGATGACCTGTCCTGGAACTAGTATTGGGAAACCAGGTGGGTAAGGTGTAATGAATCCAGCAGAAACAAGCTTTCGGCCTGTTTCCATTATTTCTTCAATCTCTTCTTGGATATTAAAGTACTCACAGTTTTCATCATCATAAGATAGATAAAAGGCACTACGAATATGACCTTCCTGTGTTTTACTTTTAGGGTCTGATTTAAATACATCATGGAAACAGCTGAAATCTGGCAGGGGTGGAAGCTTTTCAGTTAAGTTGTGAACTTGCTTGTCATAGATAAGTCGCTCCTTCTTGCTTGAATGGTCTAGCTTTGAGTCCATACCTTTGGCAATTTCTATTAATGCTTCTAACAAATAAGCAATCGAACTGCGGGTCGTTCCAATATTAGTCATGAATAAAACGGTATTGCGTGATGTTTTATTTATTTGAATACCAAATTGATCCATCAAGTATTTGTTCTTGAAGGTGTCTCCATCAACCCCCAATTTGGCTACATAGAGCGTAATTCGGGTTGCATCTAAAACAAACTCGTCGTTTTCCCATGCCTCCCAAATATCGCGCCAATTGTGCTCAACGTTATAGTATTCCTTGTCAGAGTTGCGGTGCTCTTTTGGAATCATCTCTGTCACATCGAGTACCCTAAAGTACTTACACAAGAGAGTATTTTTTTGAATTTGGCGGCGTAAAACATTGGCCATTTCTATCTGTTTTTGAACAAGCTCAAAACCCTCCAACTCAACCTGACGTCGGCCAATATCTAATGATGCAAGTATTTGATAATTAGGCGAAGTAGAGGTGTGCGTCATGTAAGCTTCGTGAAAAGACTCCTCTGCTTTACCGTTATAGTCCTGATCATAGATGTGAATCATTGAACCTTGGCGTAGCGATGTTAATGTTTTATGTGTTGATTGGGTTGAATATACTCTAACTCTTACAAGATCAGGATTAGGTAACAAGTGTGTTTTGGATAAAGTATCTATGTCTTTTGGGTCTATATCTTTGAGTTCTTCCAAATGTTCAAGGTATTTGGTGCGATAACTTTTACTACGATATCTATCGCGTAACCTTTGAGCGCTATGCATTCCTGTTCTTTGTCTATAAGTAGGATCAAAACGAGCAAACGCGAACCATGCTTCATCCCAAAGGAAAACTAAGTCAGGCTTAATCGCTAAACACTGTTGCATCACTCTTTGAACGTTATAAATTAATCCATCAAAAGTACAATTAGTTAAAAGTAGCATTTTTACTCGGTCTAATTTACCTGCTTCTTTTAGCTCTAGTAGCGTGCGTTTAATATCTTCCAGTGGAACTGCACCGTACATTGAGAATTTGTCTAAGGGATATGAATCTAAATAGATGACTTCACAGCCAGCTAAAACCATGCCGTAGTGATGAGATTTATGACAATCTCTGTCAACCAAAACAATATCTCCAGGCTTGGTTAAAGCTTGAACGACTATTTTATTACAGGTCGATGTTCCATTGGTGGCGAAAAAAGTTTGTCTTGCGCCAAAAGCTCGAGCTGCCAGTTCTAGTGCTTCTTTTATCGGCCCAGTTGGATCTAATAGTGAATCTAAGCCACCAGAAGTCGCAGATGTTTCGGCTAGAAATGTATTCATGCCATAGAATTCGGCCATATCTTTTATCCAATGTGACTTGGTAATAGACTTGCCTCGACTAATCGGCATTGCATGGAAAACGCCAGTAGGTTGCTTGCTGTATTTTTTCAATGCACTGAAAAATGGGGATTTAAAACGTTCTTGAACACCTCTTAATATATTTAGATGCAGCTCTAGATAGTCTTCTTGATTGTAAAAAACACGACGACACGAATGGGTGACGGTACTTGCAATATCCTCAACTGAGCGATCTGTAACTAAGTAGTTATCAAGTTCAGGACGGGTTCTTTTGATGACATCACAAAGTGTAGGTGCGTAGTTTCCCATGCCAAGCGCTTTTAAAGACTTCTTGGTAAGATGCGCAATACCTTGATTTAAAATTGATACATTAAATTCAGATTCAAGCTCAAAGCCATAACGAACTACGACGGCTTGAATATTATGATTTATTAAAACAGCAATTAAAGCATCTTCAAATGAATGTACGAATACAGGTTCGTAGACAAAAGCGTCACTGTATCGCCTGATATTAATGAACTCTTGTCGCTCTTTGTCTTGTAAATTATTGTTATTTGCGTCAACGATTAGTACTTCGAAATAGGGGTTAACGGCTTCAGAGTGATCACTGTCTCTTTCTTCGTCGGACTCAAGAAGGCTATTGCATTTATCTTCAGGCATTAAGCCAAGATTGATACGGCGTCTTCGATATGAATTGTTCATCAAAGCTCGAACGATCAGTTTTACGACTTGATTCGTTTTGTGGTAATTGCCAGAGGCAATTATTTCAAGTAATTCTGTAAACGCATTCCTGCCAGGGAATGCCCAATACATTTCGATAGGCTCAAGCTTGTTTAAAAGTTTATGCGCTTTTATTATTAATTTTTCAGCTAGATCATCTTCAATATTTGGTTCAACAAGCCGAGATGTAGCTGTTTTTAATTTGTTCCAATTATCAAGGCGTTTTTGGGAAGTGCTATACAAGTCCGCGACTGAGCGTCGTGATTCGGTTTCTTCGGGTAGTTCTGATCCATCAGGTGTAGCCATTCCTTCTCCTTTGTATTGAAAAACACTTCTTCTTGGAGACATAGCGTATAGCAGACATTCTGAGGAGAAATTGCCTCAGAATGTCTTTAATAGTTAATTTATGTACTGTGTCTCAGAAGTATTTTCATTAGCCGTTACTTCATCAGTGATTTTCTGTTGAGTTACGGTATTGTTATTTTCTAGGGATTGATTGCTTTCTAATAATTGATTGTTTTTATGTTTTTCTAAAGCTTTAGCAGGGCTAAGAACATTCAATCCAGCTTGGGCACCTTGTTGAGGCATTGATAAGGGGCCAAGAGTATCGAGATAAGCTCCTGTATCAGTAGTTTTGTCGTAAATAGGAAAGTCTACGTTTCTATCTCTAAAGCTTTTTAATTGTTGCCCGAGACCTAAGGTGCCAGTTTCACGTTGTCTTCTTACTTGATCAAGGTCAAGCTCCATCATTAATATGTCTTCTTGTCCTGCTGATTGATAATGTATAGATCCTGCTGGGTTAATCATGCAAGACCTGCCGTTTCCTCCCGCTCCTAATCCATTAATATCTACCACATAACATTGGAACATGGCTGCAGTTGCGCGAGCGATGCTTAGTTCAACGTCTCTATCAGCGGTACCTGTTAATACTGGATGTATTAATACTTCAACACCCTGACAGGTAAGGTTACGAGAGGTTTCAGGGAACCATATGTCGTAACAAATACTGACACCAAAACGACCGATATCCGGCACATCAAAAATTAAGAACTCAGAACCCGCTTCAACACCTGCTTCATAAGGGCAAAATGGAAACATTTTGTCATAACGGCCGATTAATTCACCTTTGGGATTAATTACAACAGTGGTGTTGTAGGTTTTATCATCACGCGTTTCAAACATAGACCCGGGTATAAGCCAAACATTATGTTTAATTGCTAGCGCTTTAAATACTTCAATATCAGGATGAGGATAAGCTTTTGCTTTAGATGTTAGCGGGCCATATGGAGCAAGCTCACTAAACACTATCATTTGTGTCCAAGGGTATTTAATCATAACAAGGTCAATCTTATGAGACATCGCTGTTATGTTTTCTTTTATAGCTGATGTGTACATTTGTACGCCGGCTATTGCAAATGGGACCATATTATTATTACTTCTTTTTAAGTGTTATTTTGTAACTCTTGTAAAAAATTAAGTCACAACTAAAATGTAGTACAAATGATTTAGTTTAGCTCAAGAATAATTTCTTCGATTATCGCTAAACCTTCATTCAGTATCTCGTCACTCACCGTCAACGGCACTAGAATTCGGATTGTGTTACCAAAAGTACCGCAAGAAAGGAGGATTAAATTCTTCTCTAGTGCTTTAGTTGTCATCGCTTTAGCAAGATCTGGTGAAGGATTTCCTTCATGGTCTAATAGCTCAAAAGCAGTCATAGCTCCCAGTGTACGAACATCACCAATGATTTTGATTTCTTTTTTTGCTTTGATATTATTTACGTGATCAACGATCATTTTGCCAAGCACAGTACTACGCTCTAAGAGGTTCTCTTCCTCTATTACATCAATAACAGCAAGTGCCGCAGCACAAGCTACTGGATTTCCACCGTAAGTACCACCTAAGCCACCTGGGTTTGGTGAGTCCATAATTTCAGCTTTACCGATAACGCCAGATAGAGGATAGCCAGACGCTAAGCTCTTAGCCGTAGTAATCATGTCAGCTTCAACGTCATAATGCTCCATTGCATATAGCTTGCCAGTACGACCAAAGCCACTTTGTACTTCATCAGCTATCAATAAAATACCATGTTCGTCGCATAATTCTCTCAATGCCGTCATCAGCTCTGCAGGTGCTTGATAAAATCCCCCTTCACCTTGAACAGGTTCTAGCACGATTGCTGCAACATGCTCCGCTGCAATATCTGCTTTGAAAATATTGTGAATAGCCTCAAGAGAGTCTTGAGTCGTTACGTTGTGGGCTTCCATTGGGAAAGGTACGTGATAAATATTTCCAGGGAATGGACCAAAGTCACGTTTGTAAGGGTCTACTTTGCCTGTCATTGCAAGCGTCAACATACTGCGACCATGATAGCCTCCAACAAAGGTGATAACACCAGTTCGGCCAGTATATGATCTTGCAATTTTTATTGAGTTCTCTACTGCTTCTGCGCCTGAAGTAAAAAATACAGTTTTCTTTTCTGAGGGGCCGGGAGCCAGCTCATTTAGACGTTCAGCTAATTCAATGTATGGTTTGTAAGGCATAACTTGAAATGCAGTATGACTGAAAAGTTCAGTTTGCTTTTGCGCTGCTGCAGTTATTTTAGGGTGTACATGGCCTGTATTCATTACAGCGATACCACCAGCGAAATCTATATAACGAGTACCTTCGATATCCCAGACTTCAGAATTTTCTGCGCGTTCAGCAAAAATTGGACATGCATGTCCAACACCTTTAGGAACCGCATTTTTTCGACGTTCCATCCATTCAGCATTAGTTTCTGTGTTTAAGTCTTGCTCATCATGTAATTGGTGTATTCCCATAACGTGAATCTCTCGATATATTTAATGTGTGTTTCAGCTTCTCAATTTTATACGTTTAGTTGAAAAGCCCTTAGGGTTTAGGCTACTTGAGTCATTGCTATCAATTATAGAACATGTCAATAGTCCATGATATGTAATTAATCCGATTGCAGTGATCGAATATTTTAATTGATCTTTGTAGGAATTCAGGTACAAAAGATCTATGAATATAGATCAAGTAAAAACAGTTTTAGAACTTAATAGAACAAGACACTTCAAAAAGACAGCGCAAACGTTGTTTGTTACTCAATCTACCATAAGTGCTCGCTTACAATCTTTAGAGGAGGAATTAGGTTGTCAGTTGTTTGACAGAACCTCGCGAACCATAGAGATTACTCCAGCGGGGGAGAAATTCATTGGTCATGCGAAATCCATGTTGGCTCTCTGGCGTCGTGCTAAGCAAGAGGTGCATAGTGAGGCTGATGAGAGTTTTCGCATTGCTGTAGGGGGATTGTTCGTAACCTGGGATATATTTATTTTGGAGTGGCTGGAGTGTCTTCAGCAAGACTTTCCTAAGATATCGTTAACCGCTGAGTCACATGATCATTCGTATTTACTGAGACAATTATTGGATGGCGCTTTGGACCTTATTTTCATATATGAGCCTCCTAAATTGACAGATGTTACTTCCAGCAAGGTGATGGATTTACAATTGACATTGGTTTCCAATAAGGAAAATCAAAAACTAGCTCAAGCTATGGAAGGTAACTACACTCAAGTGAATTGGGGTGAGCAGTTTTTGATGGAGCATAATCGCGCATTAAGTGGTTACAATTTGCCTCAAAAAAGAGTTAATCAAGCCCGAATTGCCCTAAATTTTCTGTTGAGTAGCGGTGGTTCTGCTTTTTTACCCACTCAAATGACTGAAAAATATATTGAAGAGAAACGTCTTTTTAAAGTCAAAGGTATTAAGAGTTTCTCGTTGCGTATCTACGCTGTTTATTTAAAGAGTGGATCAAATATTGGTTTTGTTGAAAAAACCCTAAATTATTTATAGTTAAAGACCGATATTCACAAATCAAGCCTTTTAAACGCACCCCCCTACTTTTTGCAGCTATATAACAGTAATGTCACTAAATCATATTAGCTCTCAAAGAAAGATAAAATAGTGAAAAAGTGGGGGGGTGCGTTTAAAACTCATTCATAAAATGCAACCACAATCATTAGTAAAAGACATTCAATCAAATATTGATTATCTGCGGATCAACATTGATATTTTGATTTGATAATGTTTCAACATATAAAATGAGTAATGGTTTATTAATCCGACTGCATGTGTTTACACTACGCATCAAATTATTCAACTGTGAAGGGATATCGCATGGCTTTTAAAAATCTAAAAAATATTCAATTTATTTTTTATACATTTTTATTTTTGGGATTTACACTGCTGTTAAATGCTTGCAATAGCGACAAAGAACCAGAAGTAAAAGCCGCTGTAGTAAGGCCTGTAAAAACAATTATTGCGAAACCGAGTAATGGTTCGATAAAGAAAACCTACCCAGCAGTAGTGTTAGCGACACAGCAAGTTGATCTGTCTTTTAGAGTCTCGGGTAAATTACAAGAATTACCGATTCGTAATGGTCTTAAAGTTAAGCAGGGCGATGTTATCGCTAAACTAGATGAGCGTGACTTTAAAACCAGAATCAGTCAACTTCAAAGTCAAATCAGCCAAGCCAACGCACAATTAACCGCGCTTAAAGCAGGTGCTAGATCAGAAGATATCGCAGCCTTAAACTCAGCCGTGCAGGCGGCTAAGGCACAACTAAATCAAGCGCAAACGCAGTTTAATCGTACCCAAGCTTTAGTAAAAAAACAGGTTATTGCCAGACAAGAACTGGATAGAGATCGCAGCGCCCTAACCGTCGCTCAAGCAAACTTAAACGCCAAGCAGCAAGAGCTACTTAAAGGCAAAGCAGGTGGTAGAAAAGAGGATGTATCAGCGCAACAAGCAGCTATTCAAGGGTTAAGAACACAACTAAAAAGCCTGCAAGATGCCCTCGAAGATGCCACTTTACGCGCGCCATTCGACGGCATGATTACCTCACGTAAAGTTGATAACTTTAACAATATACAAGCCAATGCACCGATAGCAACAATTCAACGAGAATCATCGGGTGTTGACTTGGTGTTTAGCATTCCCGCGCCCGACGTAGTATTGCTGGCACCTCTTAGAGATAAATTAAAAGTTGTAGCGGTGTTAGATAGTTTTCCGGGTCAAGTGTTTGCTGCAGAGCGCCGCGAATTTTCACGTGAAGCGGATGCGACGACGCAAACCTATGAAGGTAAAGTTTCAATACAAGCTCCTGAAGATGTGCCTATTCTGCAAGGTATGACGGGTAATTTAATTATTACGGCAAATATCGATAATACCGAAGACAATAATAAATACTCGCTACCGCTGTCAGCAATTGCTTCTAATCCATCAGGTAAGCCCTTTGTTTGGGTTGTGAATGGAGCTAATAAAGTAGCAAAACGTGATGTCACAATTGGTGAAGCTTCGGGCGCCAATGTTGCTGTATCAACAGGAATTAAAGAAGGTGATGTAATAGTCACTGCGGGCATTTCCTCGCTGCAAGACGATATGCAAGTTAAGCCGATTACCGCAGTAGGGGAATAAGCGCATGAATCTGGCAAAATTTGCGATTGAAAAGCGCGTCGTCAGTGCCTTATTGACACTGCTAATTTTACTTGGAGGTTATCTTGCGTATACCTCACTACCACGTTTTGAAGACCCTGAATTTATAGTAAGGCAAGTGCAAATAATCACTCCTTATCAAGGTGCGAGTGCTGCCGAAGTTGCAGACGAAGTAACCGATCTTATCGAAAACGCGGTGCAGCAATTACAGGGCGTAAAAGAAGTAAAGTCAGTGTCATCCCAAGGCATCTCTGAGGTGTCGCTTGAATTTACCATCGCCTCGACCAAAACTCGCCCTGAACTCAATCAAAAGTTTACCCAGTTGCGCGCGAAAATATCGGATATCGAAAATCGCCTCCCACCTGGTGCTTCATTACCCATCGTTTATGATGATTTTGGTGATGTATATGCCTTGTACTTTGCCATTACGGGTGAAGATTTTTCTCTGGCTGAAATTAAAGCCTATGCTAAAACATTACAAAAAGAATTAGTGCTGGTTGATGGTGTGTCAAAGGTACTCATTTCAGGTGATCCGCAAGAAGTTATTTATGTGGAATACAATCCTTCGCAGTTGGCTTTATTGGGTTTTTCATCTGGGCAAGTGGCGCAATTATTACAAGGTCATAATGTAGTTACACCTGCCGGTAGTGTAGACGCTG
The DNA here is from genome assembly GCA_937929875.1 of uncultured Cocleimonas sp. Classification (GTDB taxonomy): domain Bacteria; phylum Pseudomonadota; class Gammaproteobacteria; order Thiotrichales; family Thiotrichaceae; genus Cocleimonas. The sequence continues at coordinate 9,335 of CALFUP010000248.1, forward strand.
GCAGCACTCGGCTAACTATTCGTCCAAGTTTAGACTCATCATCTTTGCAAAGCATCGAAGACTTGGTGATCGTAAGCGCGCAAACTTCACGCAGTTACCGCTTAAAAGACATTGCAACTGTCACGCGTGGTTTTAAAGAACCTGATACAAAACTCATCTTTAGAGACGGTAAACCCGCGATTGGCATCGGTATCTCCAACACCATTGGCGGTAACGTGGTTGATATGGGTGATGCCGTCAATACGCGCATTGCCGAACTTGAAGGGCAGCGACCACTGGGCATGGATATTACCGCAATCTCTGACCAATCTATTGCAGTACGTACTTCAGTGAATGATTTTGTGCTTAATGTGTTAGTGGCGTTAGCTATTGTTGTAGGCACCTTATTAGTTTTCATGGGTTTGCGCAGTGGTTTGTTAATGGGTGGGATTTTGCTGGTTACGGTTGCAGGCACCCTAATCGGTATGTATCTGTATGGCTTAGATTTACACCGTATTTCTTTAGGTGCGTTGATTATCGCCCTAGGGATGCTAGTGGATAACGCTATCGTCGTTGTCGACGGCACTTTGGTAAGAGTGCAAAAAGGTGAATCCCCCAAAGAGGCATCAATTGCAGTCGTAGAGCAAACTAAGTGGCCATTATTGGGTGGTACTGTGGTCGGCTTTTTAGCGTTTTCTGCGATTGGATTCTCCCCTGATAATACTGGTGAATATGCGGGTTCATTATTCTGGACAATTGCTATTTCACTGCTTTTCAGTTGGTTGATTGCGGTGTGGCTAACCCCTTATTTCTGTACCCTTATATTAAAACCTCAAGCAGCATCAGATGAACCAAAAAAAGAGCATTTTATCTTGTCGGGTTATCGCAAAGTGTTAGGTCTTTTCTTGCGTTATCGCTGGCTGACTGTGGTGTTGGTGGTCGCGCTCTTTGCCTCTGCTTTGATGAATTTTGCAAACATCAAAAAAGGCTTTTTTCCGACTTCGACACGCGCTCAATTCGTGATTGATTACACTTTGGTTGAAGGTTCTACTTTCGGCAAAACCAAAACAGATTTGAGTGAATTAAGTGAATGGGTGCGCCAACAAGAAGGCGTTACTGGCACCAATAGTGTTGTCGGTGGAGGTCATTTACGCTTTATGTTGACCTACTCTGCAGAAAGCAGCAATCCCGCTTATGGACAAATTTTGGTTGATGTTGAAGACTTCAAGCAAATAGATGAACTATTACCTATCATTCAAACACATGTTGATGAAAGCTATCCTGATGCTAATGCCAAGGTTTGGAAATTCGTATTGGGTCCAGGCGGTGGTAGTGCCATACAAGCACGTTTTACGGGAACAGACCCGGTAATATTACGAGAGCTTTCTGAACAGGCAAAAGTGATTTATAACCAGCAGGGTGCGATTAGCGTTAAAGATAATTGGCGCGAAATGGTCAAGGTGATGCGCCCCAAAATAAATGAACAAAATGCACGCAGGGCAGGGCTATCTAAATCTGATATTGCCAAAGCCATTGATGAGTATTTCAATGGCACCCGAGTAGGTGTTTACCGTGAATCGGATGAGCTTCGGCCTATAATTTTTAGGCCGACCGCGAGTCATCGTAATGATGTGAAAAACATTCGTGAAGTCGAAATCTTTAGTCAAACATCGGGCCGTTATATTCCTATCAGCCAAGTGGTTGATAGCTTTGATATAGAATTAGAAAACGCCAAATTACAACGATTTAATCGCTCGCTGGCAATTATGGCAGAAGCAGATCCTGCGCCTGGTGAAGATGTCAATGACGTTTTTGAACGCATTAAGCCCGAGGTAGAGAAAATCCAATTACCCGATGGTTATGAGCTTGAATGGCGTGGAGAATATGGTAATTCAAGAGATGCTCAGGGCGGTCTAGCAATGACTATGCCATATGGCTTCGGCGCGATGGTTATTGTGGTATTCCTATTATTCAATGCGATTAAGCAGCCTATAATTATTTACCTTACAGTGCCCTTAGCGATTATTGGTGTGGTTTATGGATTAATCGCCTTAGATACTCCCATGGAATTCATGGCGATTTTAGGCGTGTTGAGTTTGACCGGAATGTTGATAAAAAATGCCATAGTGCTTATCGACCAAACCGACTCCGAAATAGCCGATGGTAAAGTAAGGATGAAAGCTGTAGCAGACGCCGCAGTGTCGCGCGTACGTCCGGTAAGTCTGGGTGTACTCACAACTGTTTTGGGCGTGGTGCCGTTATTATCTGATCCGTTTTTTAGAAGTTTAGCTGTGGTGATTATATGTGGTTTGAGTTTCGCCACTATTTTGACCTTAATTATAGTGCCGACTCTGTACGCTATTTTCTTTAAAATCAAAGCCGATGAAGTTTAGTAATAAATGCATGCTAATTATGAAAAAACGCACGCCCCTACTTTTTACGCATTTTTATGATAACAAGTACCGCTGATTAGTCACTTAATGCAACGATTAATAATTGCTCATATTTACTTTGCTTTATTGAATAAGTTGTTCATTAGCTTTATGCTAATTTTATTAAGAACGACACTATTGCCGATAATGATATGCATGAAATTATCGATAAATTTCTTTCCTATTAAAGGATGGCTTAAATGGATCGTAACAACGATATAACTAAAAATAATACATTTTCTCCAAGATTGACCTCAGTCTTTTGTGTTTTTTTCCTAAGCATTAGTGCTAGTCAGGTACGTGCAGAAAGTTTATTGCAGGTTTATGAACAAGCTAAATCGAATGATGCTCAATTAAAAATAAGTGAGGCAGGATTTCTCGCAGCACTAGAAGCAAAGCCGCAAGTTATTTCAGGTTTGAAGCCTCAGGTCGACTTAAGAGCAAACACCACTTACGGTATGAATTACACAAGTAGGGCAATTCCAAAAGATGATGGGGCAGCATTTTTTAATGTGGGATATGATCTTACGTTAAGCAAATCGTTGATTAACAAACGCCTAGATGCACAAATCCAACAGGTCGATGCTTCTATTTTACAATCCAAAGCGAATTTAGAATCGGATCGTCAGGCCTTAATTATTCGAGTGGCTGAAGCCTATTTTGAATACCTGAATGAGAAGGAAACACTCGCGTTTAGAAAGTCAGAAACGAAAGCAATCGGTCGTCAACTAAATCAAGCAAAAGCATTTTTTGAAGCAGGCCGTTCTGCTATTACGGATGTTAAAGAGGCGCAAGCAAGATTTGATTTGGCCAAGGCGCAAATATCAGTGGCGAATCAACAAATTGATGTAGCCACAGAAACGTTACGTGCTATCACTACGCGCTATTACAAAGATTTGCATGGCGCATCGGAAAAAATTCCTTTGTTAATTCCTTCGCCAAATAATATTGAAGCTTGGACCAAAGTAGCCCTTGCAAATAGCAAATCATTGATTGCCGCAAAATATGGTGTAGATATTGCCCAGGGTAACGTGGACATCCAACGTGCCGCTAGAAACCCAACAATTAATATTGTTGCAGCGCATGGAAGTTCATCTACTTTCGGTGATGATACAGTTGATAGAGATGTGCTGGATGCATCCATAGGATTGCAACTGAATATGCCACTTCTGGATGGCGGAAGAATCTCATCACAAGTTCGTCAATCAAGATTACAGTTGCAACAAGCTAGACAACAATTAGAACTACAAAAAAGATTGGCTGTTCAACGGTCACGAGCTGCCTATTTAACAATCGTCTCTGGTCTTGCTCAAGTAAAAGCACTAAAACAAGCGCTAATTTCAACGCAAGCAGCATCTAATGCTACCCAGGCAGGTTTTGAAGCAGGAACTCGAACTGCTACAGATGTATTGGTATCGTTACGCGAGACTTTTTCTGCAAGACGAAATTATGTAACTGCTAGGTATGCCTTCTTGTTAAATACCTTGAAATTAAAACAGGCTGTAGGGACGTTAACAGAATCTGACTTGATGGCAGTAAGTAAGTTATTGAATAAGAAATAAGCTTAATTCTTATTCAATTATAAAGACTCAAGCCTAGGATCTAATAATTTATGGGTGCCTTAGAAATGACACCCTCCTACTTTTTAAGACCACGTCAGCCTCTCGATAATAAATAGATTTTTTGCTTTAATGATACTTTGCTAAAAGGAAGTGAAAACTAAGGAGAAACGATATGAAGGTTATCAAAAAAAGAAGAATTTATGGATGGTTGGTAGTCATATTTTTCCTTTTAAGCTTCGGTTCATCCGCATCTGCCAATGAATATCATATTGGCTATCAAAAGCTAGACCTCGTTTCCAAAGAGACTGATGAAAATATCCCAGTCAGTATTGTTTATCCCACCAAAATCCCTGCAGTACCTGTTAGGTTTGGCCTGTTTGAATTAGATCTGGCGATAGCTGCTCCGATTGTTAGTGGTCATTTCCCTTTAGTTGTTATTTCACATGGTTCTGGTGGTACTAATCTCGGGCATAGAAGCATTGCTTTTGAGTTGGTCAAAAAAGGTTTTGTTGTCGCAATGCCGTTACATCCAAAAAATAATTACAAAGACAATTCTGCGGAGGGTACTGGTAAGAACTGGATTAATCGACCTAAGCATATTAAAGCGGTGATCGATTCGATTGCCGAAAATGAAAAATTTTCAAGTAATGTAGATACAAAGAGCGTGGCTGTTATTGGTCATTCTGCAGGTGGCTATACCGCTTTAGCAGTTGCTGGCGGAGTGGCAAATACTAAGCATTTATATCAATTGTGTATCGATGCGCCAAAAGAGAATGAGGTGTTTTGTGGTATTGGCGGAGCGATTCCAGAAAAAGTTATATCTGAAGAAATCAAAAACCCTGTTGATCCACGAGTTAAAGCCATTGTATTGATGGCTCCTGTGGGTGTGATGTATAAATCCGAAAATGCTCTCGAAAATGTAGATGCGACTATGCTGTTACTGAGTGCAGAAAAGGATACGCAGTTGATAGAAGCGAACCATGCAGATCTCATTGCACGGAATTACAAACATAAAAATAAGCTCACCTATCGCACGATTAAAAACGCAGGACACTACTCATTCATTACTCCATTTCCAGAATCGATGAAAGGAAGTTTGGGTGAAGTTGGTGAAGATCCTGAAGGTTTTGATCGCAGTGCTTTTCATAAAACGCTTAGTAAAGAAATCGCAGATTTTATTGTTAAAGTGTTTAAAGGGAAGTAACGCGCAAAAAGTAGGGGGGTGTCATTTCGACAGGCTCAATACAGGCATTTCGACAGGCTCAAACAGGCATTTCGACAGGCTCTATACAGGCATTTCGACAGATTTAAAATAGGAATTTTTAATGATAATTCTTGAGTCGAACTAGCTTTTAGTCGCAATCGGTTTATCCAGCCAACTAATTAAAATTATCGGCAGCATTAATATCCCAAAGCCAATAACAATTGGTGTGATGGCATCATTGTAAAAGCTCCCGATGATGGATGCTAAAACGGTGGCGATTAAGGTGCTTATCGAACCGATGACTGATGCCGCGACTCCTGCGACATGACCCACTTCCTCCATCGCTAGGCTGTGCATGTTGCCGAATAATATCCCTAAGCTTAAGTAAGTGAGACTGGCGTAACACATGAAGCTCCAAAGCGGCATGGTGTTTTCATTGCTTAGAATAATGGTCGTATAAAAGGCTGAAACAAGAAACAGTGAAACGGAAGCGATTAACACCAATAAGCGCATTCCCAAGCGCATGACTAAGCGAGAATTTATAAAAGATGCCAGCATCATCACCAGCGCTAATCCTCCAAAATAAAGCGGAAAGAGCTCTCCTAATTGATAATGTTCTTGAAAAATCTGTTGCGCGGTACTCAAGTAGGCAAGAATAGCTGCAAACGCTAATCCTTCGGCGATGGTGTATTTAAGCGCTCGATTATTATTAAGCACTTCTTTAATCGAAATCCATGCTTGCTTGAAGGAGAAAGGTACACGATCGGCTGGTGCTAAAGTTTCTGGTTGGCGAATGGCAAACCAAGTTAACGCAACTACGGCATAAACTCCCAACATCACAAAGATACCCTGCCAATTGGAAATCATCAGGATTCCTTGGCCTAAAAGCGGAGCAATCGTAGGCACGAGCATAAAGAACATCATGATTAAGGACATGATTTCTGCCATGCCGCGACCTTTATAAATATCGCGTGTAATAGCGGTGGGAATAATTTGTGGGCCTGCAGCCCCTAGTCCTTGCAAGAATCTGCCCACTAAAAGCATACTAAAACTAGACGAAAAAATAGTGACGACAGTGCCGATTAAAAAGATTAGAAAGCCGATATACACAGGTCGTTTGCGGCCGAAACTATCAGATGCAATGCCATAAATCATCACGCCGATGCCGTAGCCAATAAACAAACAAATCACCACGTATTGGCGTTCATTGCCTTTGCTAACTCCGAAATCTTTACTGATATCAAATAGCGCAGGCAAAATCGCGTCGATGGCTAAAGCATCGACAGCCACGATAGCGCTCATCAAAATGATAAATTCTAAGCGTGATAAAACGTTGGGAGTTGGGGTGTTGATAGAATGCCTTTTGGTTTTGTAGAGTTGAATCGTTTTCGAGCTGAGTTATTTATCGAAGCTAGATATACAGTGAATTGAGTTTGAATTATGTATTAAGGCACTCAAATAGACTAATTAATTGAACTTGTATTCAAGAGTTTTATCGTTCCATGAAGCGTAAATAATTAAAGGCACATGAGCATTAAACCTATCCGAATAGCCTATTCAGGCTAGTCAATGAGATAAAACTATCAAAAAGTGGGGGGGTGTACTTTATATGTGATTAATTGCTTAATTAAAACAATTCCCATTTTTGTTTAATTGAATATTCAAACAATTCGCCTTTACCTGATTTTTTAGGATATGGGATAGTTTCAAGTGCTTTGCTGTTGGTAATGCCTTGGTTTACGATCACTATTTTCTTAATGTCGCTTAAATAAAATGAACTTCGTGTACTGAGATTAAGCCATTCTTTAGCAGAATCATTCCGTAAAGTATTGGTATCTGCAACGCCATCTTCTAGGAAAAATTTAACTTTATAATCAGGTTGTTGGGAGCGGAATATTTTTGATAAAGCCCCACTGTCTACCGTTTCTTCAATGCCATTGTTGAGTCGAATATTGACTGACTCAATCTGTTTTCCGTAAATGTAGTAAGACAAGATAGCAGCAAGAATGGCAAAGAAAAGTACAATAGCCATCAGCCGAACGAAGTTTTTTCTAGACATGTCGCAGCTACCGCAATCAACAAAACTACATCCGCTAGAAGAGGATGAGCTACCTCCACCGCCAGAGCTTCCGCCACTTCCTCCAAAATCACAACTACCAAAGTCAAGGCCAGTAACATCGCAGCCACTTAAGCCACAATCACAATCACCACGTTGAGAGAGAGGAGGGCGTTTATGAATGATTTCTGCCGCATCTCTACATTCATCAAAGCGTTGCTTGATGGGTGAAAAACTCGCAAATACACCTTGTTTAAGAATTTGTTGTTTCGTGTATTCCGAACATGAGTCTCCACCGTGCAAACCTCTATGGGCGCAGCTAAAGCCTTTGAGAGGTGAAAGCTTGCTTTGATAGAATGAAATGAATAAGGCGAGGAGTTTTCTCATGAAATTTTCAATTTTAGAGTGTAATAGAAATTATAACCTGAAAATTGCAGAAAAGTTGAGCTCCTTGGTTGAGTATTTAGTCGTCAGAGGCTCCTTTATAAACAACTGATCTGTAATAATTAATCAAGGCGTTGGTTGAGCTATCATGCCCAGTTACAGTTTCGGCTTGGCCAATTTCAGCATGAATTTTTTTTGCTAATTTTTTCCCTAATTCGACACCCCATTGATCGAAAGAATTTAAATTCCAAATAATCCCTTGTACGAATATTTTATGCTCATACAGTGCGATCAACATACCAAGAGAATGAGGTGTAAGTTTAGTCAGTAGCAACGTGTTAGTTGGGTTATTACCTTCAAAAACCATGTGATGAATGCGATCTTCAA
>CALFUP010000249.1 GCA_937929875.1 uncultured Cocleimonas sp.
TAAAACACAGGAAACATAGCCACGGACTTTTAAGCCTTCGTCTAATGCGTTATCAATGACTTCAGTAAAACGATTGATACTTTCTTCAATGCTGCAATTTATATTTTTTTGGGAGAACGATTCAGAAGCCGCAGCAAAAACTGCAATCTCTTTAACACCTGAATCAAGAGCACTTTCTAGCCCTTTGAGATTTGGAACAAGTACGGGATAATTAGTATTATCTTGTTGTGAAATTCCTTTGAAGACTTCAGCACTACCGGCCATCTGTGGTACCCATTTGGGTGATACAAAACTAGCTGCTTCAACAACCGATAAACCAGATGCGGCTAGTCGTTCGATGAGTTCTATTTTGACCTCAACAGATACCGGCGTTGATTCATTTTGCAAACCGTCGCGTGCACCTACTTCTACAATTTTAACGCTTTTGGGGTAACTTTCTGCTTTCATAGCCTACTCAATTATGAGAGTTATTTTTTAAGAGTCGCTGCCTAAACTTAACAACTCTTCTCCATCTTCTACCTGATCACCCACAGCGAAAAATATTTCGCTGACTTTTCCGTCGCTGGGCGCTCTTATGGTATGTTCCATTTTCATCGCTTCAACGACCATCAAAGCATCACCTTCTTTAACCGAATCACCGACATTGACTTCAATGGCAACTACTGAACTTGGCATCGGTGCTATTAATCCACCTGCAGCACTTTCATCTTCCAATAAATTTTGATGCGAATCGATGACCGTTGCATTCCAAACCCGACCTTCAAATAGCACCGTAATTTCTTGACCATTTTGAGTGAATACTGCTGTGCGCTTTCTTCCATCAACACTTGCAGACAACTCATTTTCATCAAGCATTCGACCTGATAATGAGTATTCACTTTCTTCGAAATTAAGAAGATATGAATCATCATCAAAAGCAATGCTAATGGGAATTACTACCTCAGAACTCACAATCTCTATAGAGTGTTTACTATCCAAATTCATTTGCCAACCGTGATTAGAGCCCCACAGTGAATGAGGATCATTGCTTTCAAGTCGCCTAGCATCAGCTTGATTATTCTTTTTTAATAACTGATACAAACTGATTAAGGCAATAACGTCTTTTGGGATACTTTCTCTTTGCGGAAATAAAGCCGCTTCGTTTTTCTCAATAAAGCCAGTATCGAAGTCTTCATTGGCAAAAGCAGGCACTGAGAACAAAGTTGATAGGAATTCTAGATTGGTATTTACTCCCATGATCTTATAATTCAGTAAAGCAGTCTTCATCTGTCTTAAAGCACTATCACGATCACGATCCCATACAATTAACTTAGCAATCATCGGGTCATAATAAACACTGACTTCATCGCCTTGCATTACACCTGTATCAACACGCACATGGGCATTCTCAACAGGCGTTTTTAAATATTCTAGCGTCCCTGTTGCAGGTAAAAAATCGTTATCAGGAGATTCCGCATAAATTCGAGCTTCAAATGAATGCCCGTTTATTTTTAGCTGATCTTGAGTCAAAGGCAAAGGTTCGCCGGAAGCCACCAATAACTGCCATCCAACCAAATCCTGTCCGGATATCATTTCAGATACAGGATGCTCTACTTGTAAACGTGTATTCATTTCCATGAAGTAAAAACTATTATCGGTATCTAATAAAAACTCTACGGTACCCGCGCCCTCGTAATTAATCGCTTTGGCAGAATCAATCGCGGCTTTACCCATTTCGGCACGAAGTGCCTCAGACATTCCTGGTGCTGGCGCTTCTTCAATGACTTTTTTATGACGACGCTGAACGGAACAGTCACGCTCAAATACATGTACTGCATTACCATGACTGTCTGCAAAAACTTGAAACTCGACATGTCTTGGTGCTGTTAGGTAACGTTCGATAAGTACCTTATCATCACCAAAAGAAGCTTTAGCTTCACGACGACAAGAGATGAGTAAGTCTTCAAAATCTTCGTGTTTAGTTACCACACGCATACCCTTACCGCCACCGCCTGCAGTCGCTTTGATAAGCTGCGGGAAACCTACATCTTTTGATTCTGCCTTCAGTGTTTCAATACTTTGATCATCACCGTGATAACCGGGTACTAAAGGCACACCCGCTTCAGTCATGACCAATTTGGCTTCACTTTTTGAACCCATTGAAATAATCGCAGACTCTGGCGGACCGATAAAAGTGATACCAGCTTCAGCACAGGCCTTCGCAAACCCTGCATTTTCCGATAAGAAACCATAACCTGGGTGTACTGCTTCAGCTCCTGAAAGCTTAGCTACTTCTAATATTTTATCTGCACGTAAATAACTATCTGTCGCAGCCGCAGGGCCAATTAGATAGGCCTCATCACAGGCTTTAACATGCATCGCATTCGCATCAACTTCGGAATAGACCGCAACGGTTGCAATACCCATTTTTTTTGCTGTTTTAGCAACGCGACAGGCAATCTCGCCACGGTTGGCAATTAGAATTTTATTAAACATAGGTTTACTCTTTTATCCAATCTGGAGTTCGCTTCTCAAGAAATGCATTCAAACCTTCCTTTCCTTCTGTTGAAGCACGTCTAGCAGTTATCCGTTCAGCGGTATCTTCAATAACGGCATTAGAAGTTGGTTGACGAGAGACAGCAAATATCAATGCTTTGGAGTGCGCCAATGCTTCAGGACCGCCTTGAAGCAGATGATTGATAAGAGCATCAACTGTTTCATCTAAATCCTCTTCACCAACGACCTCATGAACAAGCTCTAAACGTAACGCTTCTGCCGCATTAAAACGCTCTGCTGTCATAAAATATCGTCGCGAAGCACGCTCACCTATCGCCGCAACCACATAAGGGGATATAACCGCAGGCATTAAGCCTAAACGCACTTCAGATAAACAGAACAATGCTCGATCAGAAGCCACCACCATGTCACAACAAGCGACTAAACCAACACCACCGCCAAATGCAGCCCCTTGAACTCGTGCGATTGTGGGTTTGTTTAGATGATTTAATTTATCCATCAAAGCAGCCAACTGCATGGCATCCGCTTTATTTTCTGCTGTTGTATAATCAGCCATGCGGCGCATCCAGCGTAAATCTGCACCTGCTGAAAAACTTTTACCTTCGGCACGTAAAACCAAAACTCGTACTGCTGAATCTGCTTGAACTTGGTCTAGCACCTGAATCAGCTCAGCGATAATGACATCATCAAAGGCATTGTGTATATCAGGACGATTAAGGGTAATTGTCGCGATACCTTTGTCATCAATATTAAAAAAAATTGCTTTTTCAGCCATTGTTTTGCCTAAATTTTTGCTTTAAATATGGTTTAGTAATTTTCAGTTCTACTCTAATGTTTTACATTCTAAATATGCCAAATTCAGTCTTTTCAATAGGCTTATTTAAAGAGGCAGATATCGCTAAACTCAATACCATGCGAGTATCAGCAGGATCAATAATCCCATCATCCCAAAGTCTGGCACTTGCAAAATAAGGGTGTCCTTGAGTTTCGTATTGCTCTTCAACAGGTTTTTTAAACGCCGCTTCCTCATCTTCAGACCATTCCATGCCTCTAAGCTCCATGGAATCACGCTTTACTTGTGACAGCACACTAGCTGCTTGCTCTCCACCCATGACTGAAATTCGAGAGTTAGGCCACATCCATAGAAAACGTCCGCCGTAGGCTCTACCACACATGGCGTAGTTTCCTGCGCCGAAGCTTCCACCGACGAGTACTGTGAATTTTGGAACATTGGCACAAGCTACTGCGGTAACCATTTTCGCACCATCTTTTGCAATTCCACCTTCTTCGTATTTTTTCCCCACCATAAAGCCGGTGATATTTTGTAAAAACACCAACGGTATTCCGCGCTTTGCACATAGCTCAACAAAGTGAGCACCTTTTAGGGCAGATTGTGAAAACAGAATGCCATTATTTGCAACAATACCTACTGGATAGCCATTAATATGTGCAAACCCACAAATTAACGTTGTACCATAAAGTTGTTTGAATTCATCAAACTCACTGCCGTCCACAATACGTGCGATGACTTCTCGAATATCGTAGGGTTTACGTAAATCGTTAGGAACGATTCCGTATAAATCTTTTATTGGGTAGAGAGGCTCAACGGGCTCTTTTATCGCAAGATTAGGCGTTTTTGTTCGGTTCAAACTCTTAACAACATCTCTTGCCATACCTAAGGCATGGGAGTCATTCATCGCATAATGATCCGTGACTCCTGAGACTCTTGAATGTACATCAGCACCACCTAAATCTTCCGCACTGACTACTTCTCCCGTAGCAGCCTTTACTAATGGCGGGCCGCCTAGAAAGATCGTTCCTTGTTCTTTTACGATAATACTTTGATCCGACATTGCCGGTACATAAGCGCCACCTGCAGTACAAGATCCCATGACTACCGCTATTTGAGGAATTCCTTTGGCAGACATATTGGTCTGATTAAAAAATATTCTTCCAAAATGCTCACGATCAGCAAACACATCATCTTGATTGGGAAGGTAGGCACCACCAGAATCTACAAGGTAAATACAAGGTAAATTATTTTCTAGAGCAATAGCCTGAGCGCGTAAGTGCTTTTTAACCGTGATGGGATAATACGTTCCGCCTTTCACTGTGGCATCGTTGGCGACAATCATGCACTCATGGCCATTTACACGACCTATTCCTACGATAATGCTACCAGCAGCAACCTTATCGTCGCCGTACATTTGGTATCCAGCAAACTGTGAAATTTCGAGAAATGGAGAACCTACATCTAACAGCACTCTAATCCGATCTCGAGGTAATAACTTACCTCGACTCAAGTGTTTTTCTCTGGCTCG
>CALFUP010000250.1 GCA_937929875.1 uncultured Cocleimonas sp.
GCAATTGAGCGCGTACCGGGTGCAATATCTGCAATATTCATGGTGATTGCAGCGGCGGCTTCACGTTCCGAATTGGCGACGCCTGCTTCGCAATTAAGTGAGTCTGTTGTTTTATGATAATGACTTAATGTTTCAAGTAAAAACCGTTGTGCTCCCGAGCCTTTTTGACGCATAGACCAACGATATTGGATATCAAAAAAAGCTTCTGGGTCTTTTGATAGTTGTAATAATTTGGGGTTAATCAGCAGGCCTTGTTCGCGCTGGAATGCTCTTATTAATACCCATTGTTTGTGCTGGCTATGTTGTTGTAATAAAGCGGGGTGTCGCAAAACGCTTTCTGTTTGAGGGCCCCAATGCATTCCACATACATCGATGCGTTGTGATTGTAATAAGTTAAGTCCCACGCCAGTGCCTGTTGGAGAATAACTGACTAATGCGTGCGACCCGATTTGTGCAGCGAAGCTATTTACCACACGATAAAGTAAAGGGTCATCGCTACCTGCGATTAACAGACGGTCTTTGAGTAAGCCACTGTGTGATGAATCTAACATCCAGCGATCAATCAATTCACGTGGGAACATCCACTTTCCCGTTACTTTAGTGGCAGGAATATGTCCATCATTCGCTAAGGAATAGACTTTTTTTTCGTTCAATTGGAGGTATTCCGCGACTTGCTTAACGCTTAAAAAGGCAGTGTTGATATTATTGTTTGGCTCTTTACTCATATTAATTTATTGATCAACTATCTTTCTCTCTAGTTGTTAGCTATAGGTGCTTTCTGATGTTTTTTTGGAATTTCATCAAATTCAATTTGGTCAGCGCCGTTGTAGACTAAGAAGTGTTTTCCTTTGGCGCGAGAGATTAAAACAACCCCCAGTTGTTTGGCTATTTCGTAGCCCATTTGGGTGGCACCGGAGCGTGATAGCAAAACAGGGATTCCCATTTGCGCTACTTTAATCACCATCTCAGAGGTCAGCCTGCCAGTGGTATAAAAAATTTTATCGGCACCCGACATATCATGTAACCACATATAACCAGCGATGGCATCTACCGCATTGTGACGACCGACATCTTCAACGAAACGCATATTTTGAGTTTCCCTACAAAGCGCACAACCGTGAACCGCTCCCGCTTTTTTGTAGATTTCGTTGTGCTTGCTGAGGGTGTTTAGCAGGCCATATATCATTGATTGCTTGAGTTCAATTCTAGGTAGTTTAATTTTTCCCAAACCTTCCATCATATCGCCGTAAACAGTTCCTTGGCCACATCCTGTAGTCACTGTTTTCTTGCTGAGTTTTTCATCTAAGCCATCCACAACATCGTGAGTAGTGACTGCAACGGCTTCAACATCCCAATCAACTTGGATTGATTTGACTTGTTCAACACTTTGTACAAGGCGTTGATTACGTAACCAACCCAGCACTAACAATTCGGGTTGAGTACCCAAAGTCATGAGTGTGACTATTTCACGTTTATTGAGATAGATAGTGAGTGCACGTTCTGCGGCAATATGTCCTGCGATGGTTTCACCAAACTCGTTTACGCCATTTACAGCGTAAGAAGCATCTAATCCTGCATCAGTAAGTTCTGGTTTGTTTGGCATAAAGCACTCGAAAAGATTTCTTGTAAAATATGGGGGGGTGTCTTTTTCTATTTAGATTTAACTTTAACCGCCAGTAGCACTCATATGACGCATAATAATAGGCTGTTCATTGACATTGAAGTCATGACCTTTTGGTTTGATTTGCATCGATTCGATTAAGGCATTACGCAATGCTTCATCATCTGTTGGATGAGCTCGAACTATTTTACGTAAATCCATTGAGTGTTCTTGACCTAAACAAAGTAATAACATGCCTTCGGCGGTGACGCGAACGCGGTTGCAGGTATCGCAAAAATTATGGCTATGTGGGGAGATAAAACCAATACGGCTTTCACTCTCACGGTTGCCATTGCTATCCATAAATCTAAAGTATTTTGCAGGGCCACCGGTACTTTCGTCAGTACCTACTAAATTATATTTTTCACGTAGGTCTTTTAAAATATCATCGCTAGAACAATAGCTTAGCGATCTATCATGATCTCCCATATCACCTAATGGCATCTCTTCGATGAAGCTTATATCCATGCCACGATCACGAATAAATTCAACTAAATCGATGACTTCATCGTGATTGAAGTTCTTCATCACGACCGTGTTGATTTTGATATTGTCGAAACCCACTTTCAAGGCCTCGTCAATGCCATCCATAGTTTTTTGGAGTTTTCCAATACGTGTAATTTTTGCGAAACGTTCTTCTTGGATAGTATCCAAGCTGATGTTGATTCGAGTGACTCCCGCATCTTTCAAAGGTTGTGCGTATTTCTTTAATAGCGTGGCGTTGGTAGTTAATGTTAAGTCGGTTAAACCGTCTAGTTTCCCCAAACTTTCAAAGACACTAAGGATATTTCTACGCGTCAGTGGTTCACCACCTGAGATACGAATTTTGTTAACGCCTAGGTCAACAAAGGCTGCGCCAATGCGGCTCATTTCTTCAAGTGTTAAAAGCTGCTCACGAGGTACAAATTTCATGTCTTCAGACATGCAGTAAACACAACGTAAATCGCAACGATCAGTGACTGAAAGACGCACGTAAGTAACTTGACGGCCAAAACGATCAACTAATTTAGTTGCTGGTGTTTGGTCTTGATCTTTAGTTGTTAAAATTTCTGATTGTGTCATAGGGGTTTATATCTGTTTGGGCTATGTTTTTTGCTTGGTCTTTTACTTGAGTCATTTATAGCATAGTTCTTAACTAAGACAATTATTATATATGTAGTGTATCGCTAACATCTAGTTAGCAATTTTCATACCACCTTTGTCATTGTCTATATTTGTTTATAAACATCTACTATTCCTCGTTAGTATCCGTTTTTTCCTCGGATAATTCTAAAGGGGCAAAATAAGTCGGGGAATAATGTCTAGATATTTCGATAGATTGCGACAAATTGTACCGTTTGTCGGTAAGTTGTTAGCAGAGTGTTTAGTCGTTTTTCTGATAAACATCGAGATGGAAGATTATTAAAACTACAGCGATCGTTTTAACCCCTAGTCCAAAGGGAGAAAAAACGACTAAAAAGTAGGGGGGTGTCATTTTTTTATTTCAATATCAAATAAATGACTCCTGTGGCATGCATATTGCTAACACTATAAACAATACCCTAAGGAAACTTACCCTATCGAACATTCAACAACAAATGAAACAGTCCGGAATGATAGCGAAACTGACGTAAGTCTATTAAGCGATAAATTCCCCGACAGTTTTTCCATATCAGTCATCATGGAAAGCAAACCATCAAATCATCCATGGGCTGATGAGGTTTGGGATGCAAAGGGTGTCGTGGCTTCAGCTGACGATGCCTTAAATCCAGAGGATACTGCTAAGGGTAAGAATGAAGTAAAAATTATTCATCAAGGTGATAGTAAGCAATTGATATACAGCGGTTTAAGTATCCGTCTGTTTTTAGATGAATGTGAAAGTTATTACCACAACATGATGTCTCCAGAACCTGGTTGTTTTATTGTCGCTCGCGAAGAAGATGAGGATGGTAACGAGACCAGTATGCCAATCCCAGTACTCGTTACCTTGAGTTTTGATGAAGCACATTCTTATCTTGAGGGCGATGATACGGTTTACGCCGTGCCGATTCCTAAAGAGCTTTATCTTTGGGCTGAAGCCTATGTGTTAGAAAACTATGTCGCTGAAAAGCGCGTTAAACGCAAACGAGTAGATTGGAAGAAAGGTGATAAACGTAATTCTAGTAGTCATGAACCTGCCTTTGATGGTCCAGCAGCTGAAAAACCATCGCATGATGAAAAGGGATAGAAAAGATGCCTGATAATCCTAATGATCCCAATAAAGAAGAAGGCTTTGTTTCACGCTGGTCGCGACGTAAACAACAGGTGGCAGCAGAAGCAAGCTCAGAACAGGTCATGGCTAAGACTATTAGTAAAGAAGCTGCAACTGAGTCTCTGAAAAATTCTAGTGATGTGAAAGTCATACAAGAAGAGCTTATCGATCCTGAAGTAATCAAAGCCCAAAGACTTGAAGCGTTAAATAAATTAACCGATGAAGATATGCCTGATATCGAAACACTGGATGAAAATTCTGATTTTTCAGGATTTATGTCCACTAGCGTGAGTGAAGGATTGCGCAATATGGCACTGAAAAAATTATTCATGGGAAAGTCATACAATATTCGTGATGGTCTAGATTAATACGACGGTGACTATACAAAATTTGAGAAAATGCCGAAGAGTATGGTTACCTCTGATATGAAGCATATGGTCGGAGTGGAAGCTAAAAAGAAATTAGAAAAAGAGCAAGAAGAATTAAGGGAGAAAATGATTGCTTCTGGCGAACTTGATGATGACTACGATGGAATAGAAGAATTTGATGAGCTCGATGAAGACAATGCAGATTTAGCAGAAATTGAAGAAGCCTATGTTGATGAACATATCAATGTAGAAGGTTTCGATACATCTACTTCTAATGCTGCTGAAGTGAATGAAGCTGAAGAAGAAACTGCTAAAGATAATAGTTTACATAAAAATGATAATGAGGAAGTTGCATGACAGATCTATTTGTTTCGGAAAGTAAAACTCAAGCGAAACAAGCCGCTTATGCCGCGGTACAAAAACTTAAACCAGAATCTACTTCTCTTGTTGAATACAAATCACGTGGGCATGTAGTAGTTATAGGTGACTCTACTGTAATCGCCTCACTCGGTGGTTTTCCTGAGCCACTAACAATAGAAACGGTTGAATTTAAAGGTGCTTCATCAAGTTCTGATATCACTATTGAAGGTGCATTGGGACAGTTTATTGTTAATGTCAGCGCCCAACAAATCAAAGCCGATTTAATCCTCGACCTTAGTCTCAAGCCATTATTGACTATGGCTTTGAAACCTCCAGGATACGTTGCCTCAGGCCATGATCTTAGCGAGCTTGCCGAAGCGAAAGAAGAGTTACACGAGTTAGTCGGTACGTTCGATAAACCTAAATATTTCGATTACAACGAAAGTCTATGTGCTCATGGTGCTTCGGGAAAACCAGGTTGCACTCGTTGTCTTGATGCTTGTCCCGCAGAAGCTATTACATCATTGGTAAACAAGATTGCAGTTGATCCTTTTCGTTGTCAGGGTGGAGGAATCTGTGCCACGGTTTGCCCTTCAGGCGCGATTACGTATTCCTATCCCAAGCCTAGAGATATGCTCACACATGTGCGTACTTTAGTGCTTACCTTTCTAAAAGAAATTACTGAAATTGATGGTAAAGCTACAGCACCTGATTTGGTATTTGTTACAGAGGATCAACAAGAGCGTGCGGTTCAAATTATGCCTGCTGCTCTGGTTATTGCGGTTGAAGAAGTAGCAAGTGTTGGACCAGAAGTGTGGTTGTCGGCATTAGCTTGGGGTGCGCGCTCGATTCGATTGTTTAATCTCGATGGAATTCCTGATTCAGCAGAACAAGCATTAGGTCTGCATATCGAAATGACTCAAAAAGCCTTGGTAGGCATGGGTTATCCCGATAGTTGTATTTCAGTCGTGGCGGATCAAAATGAATTAATTGCAACGAGTCATCTAACGCAAAAGAAAACAGCGTCTCATGCACCGATGGGAGATAAACGCCAAGCCTTTTATATGGCTCTGGATCATTTATCAGCGCAAGCAGAAGCGGCAACGGTAGCAGCTAATCTGGAAATTTCATTGCCAGTAGGCTCAATTTTTGGTGAAGCGTTTATTGATAAATCAAAATGTACACTGTGTATGTCGTGCGTGAGTGCCTGCCCAGGTAATGCCTTACAAGACGGGCGTGAGTTACCTCAAGTCAGTTTGGTTGAAGATAAGTGTTTGCAGTGTGGCGTGTGTGTCAGTACTTGCCCTGAAGACGCGATGTCTATTACTCCCCGATTATTATTGGATAGTAAGCCCCGTAAAAAACCTCGTGTGCTTCATCAGGATGAACCATTTTGTTGTATTAAATGTGCAAAACCCTTTGCTACCAATGCCGGTATTAAAACCATACTAGAGAAATTGTCTGGTCATTATATGTTTACTAATGAGCGTTCAAGAGATCGTTTGAAGATGTGCGATGACTGTCGTGTGGTCGATATGATTGAAGATCCAGATACAGATTTGTGATTATTGATATTCATGTTTTTGTATAAGCTGAGGTAACTAATAGGCCGCTCTGGACTTCCTGTTAAACGATCATTCATGTCGAGTTTTTATAATAATAATGTTGTCAGTATTACGTTCAAAAAGAAGATGGTTTTAAAAGCCTTTAAAAAGTAGGTGGGTGTCATTTTAATCAACAAGTTTGACTTATTTATGCATCATTTATGAAAGCGTTGAAACTTATATTTAATATTATCTGAATCCATTTAGTACCGAGACTTTCTGACCAACGGGTCATAAATTGAGTAATTTAGTCATAGTTTTTGGTTGTTGTTAGGTAAATCACTCCGTATTGGTTATTTTTTTCTCCTGATGAATGGCACGTTCATTGCATTAGTTATAATTGTATAAGGAAATCTATGTCGTCTAAAAATATGTCGCAAGCCCAGTCAGTAGCAAATGAAAGTTCTAATGATTCTTTGGATCAAATTCAAAGTATGGGTGGTGTTGATAACGGTGAATTATTAGATTCACAGCCTGAACAACAACCAGAACAACAGTATAGAGCTGCGGCATATAGTATTTTGGCTGCATTGCTGAGAGGCATTCCAACTCAAGAAGCACTGAATCAAATATCAGAGTTTTCCAAAGTTGCTGTAGATGAAGATGAATTGTTGTTATCAATGTCAAGCTTAGGTTTGGCGTCACAATCGACAGAGATTGCAGCGATAGATGATGAATATCACCTTTTATTTGTGGGCTTAGGACGAGGTGAGTTAGTTCCTTATGGTTCTTGGTACTTAACAGGTTTTTTGATGGAGCAGCCGCTAAGTATTTTAAGAGATGACCTTAGGTTGTTGGGGTTTGAAAGAGATGAAAGCGTTGTCGAGCCAGAAGATCATGTAGCTGCTTTATGTGAAGTCATGATGATGCTTATTTTAGATAATCCATCAAGCAATACCGCAAACGCCATTGAAACACAGACTATATTTTTCGAAAAACATATCGAACCGTGGATGAATCGTTTTTTTAGTGATTTATCAAACGCTGATTCGGCAGTTTTTTATCGAGCAGTAGGGCGCTTTGGTTTGGCGTTCTTAGGTTTTGAGAAACAGTACTTATTGGTTTAGCTAGAAAACCAGACAGAAAGAAAACAGGTGTGATATAGCGCATCAACTTTTTAAATGAATAATGAAAAACAAATAAACGAATTTAGGCAAGGAGTGTAAAGATGAAAAAATATGCAGAAGCAAAGATTAGTCGTCGACAGTTTTTGAGTAGTGGTGCAGCTCTTGGTGCTACAGCAGTAGCGGCGGTGGCAATTCCTAATGTGGCTTTAGCGGCCGAAGAGAATCCAGTCGTTGAAAAGAAAGAAGAGGGTTATCGACTCACACAACATATTGCTGATTATTATAAATCAGCCGCACTTTAGGAGGATTGTTTAAATGAAACTCACAAAAAAATCCAATCTCGTTGTCGAGCATAGTTCAAATCAAGTGATAGATAGTTCTTTGATTGACAAGGCTGGATCAGCGCAAAAGGCGGCTGGCGAAGCGATGTCTCGTCGTCAATTCTTACGTAGTTCTAGTCTGATGGCTGGCGGCGCTGCTCTTGCAACTGCTTTTACCCCGGGCATGATGAAGAAGGCAGAAGCCGCTGGCACTACAACGGGTGATATCAAACGTGTAAAAACTGTTTGTACTCACTGTTCAGTAGGTTGTGGTGTCATCGCCGAAGTACAAAATGGTGTTTGGACAGGTCAAGAACCTGCATTAGATCATCCATTTAATAAAGGCGCTCATTGTGCCAAAGGTGCTGCGATTCGTGAACATGGTCACGGCGAGCGTCGTCTTAAGTACCCTACTAAATTAGTAGATGGTAAATGGAAGAAGATTTCATGGGATCAAGCGATCAATGAAATTGGCGACAAGATGATGAGCATCCGCAAAGAGTCTGGCCCAGATTCAGTTTACTGGTTAGGTTCGGCAAAGCACAATAATGAGCAAGCTTATCTTTTTAGAAAGATGGCAGGAATGTGGGGCACTAATAATGTCGACCATCAGGCTCGTATTTGTCACTCAACTACGGTTGCTGGTGTAGCAAATACGTGGGGTTATGGTGCAATGACCAACTCCTACAATGATATTCACAATTCAAAATCTATCTTATTGATAGGTTCTAACCCTTCAGAAGCGCATCCAGTTTCGATGTTACATATCATGAAGGCTAAAGAAGAAAATAATGCCCCGATCGTAGTTATCGATCCACGATTCACACGTACTGCGGCTCATGCAAATCACTTCTTACAAATCCGCCCTGGTACTGACGTTCCAATAATTTGGGGTATGTTGTACCACATCTTTAAGAATGGTTGGGAAGACAAAGGTTTCATCCGTCAGCGTGTTTACGGTATGGAAGAGGTCATGCAAGAAGTGGCCAAGTGGGAGCCAGAAGAGGTTGAACGCGTAACAGGCGTTCCAGAGCATAAAGTTAAGGCTGCAGCAAAAGCGATGGCTGATAATCGTCCAGGTACCTTTATTTGGTGTATGGGTGGAACGCAGCATACGGTTGGTAATAACAATACACGTGCATATTGTACCTTCCAGCTTGCGTTAGGAAATATGGGTGTGTCAGGTGGCGGTGCTAATATATTCCGTGGACATGACAATGTTCAGGGTGCTACAGATCTTGGTGTACTAGCGAATACTTTACCTGGTTACTATGGTCTTTCTGCGGGTTCATGGAAGCATTGGTCAAAAGTATGGGACTTAGATTACGACTGGGTCAAAGGCCAGTTTGATGATGGCAGTTACGAGAAGAAAGGAGACAAAGATCTTCACGTAATGAACACAAAAGGCATTCCAGTTTCACGTTGGATAGATGGTGTTTTGGAAGAAAAAGACAATATCGCGCAAAAAGATAATGTCAAAGCTATGTTCTTTTGGGGTCATGCACCTAACTCACAGACGCGTGGTACTGAGCAGAAGAAAGCGATGGAAGCATTGGAGATGATGGTTGTTGTTGATCCTTATCCAACAGTTTCATCAGTAATGCATGATCGTAAAGACGGTGTTTATCTACTGCCAGCAGCTACACAGTTAGAAACTTATGGTTCTGTAACTGCATCGAATCGTTCATTCCAGTGGCGTTCACAAGTAATGAAACCATTATTTGAATCGTTACCTGATCATACGATTATGTATAAATTAGCGAAGAAAGTAGGTATCGCTGAGCAGATGTTTAAGAACATCAAAGTTGAGAATGACGAGCCGTTGATTGAAGATGTATTGCGTGAGATTAACAGTGGTATGTGGACAATCGGTTACACCGGTCAAAGTCCAGAGCGTTTAAAGCTACAACAAGAGAACTGGGGAGACTTCGATTTTACCAGTTTGAAAGCCGAAGGCGGCAAGTGTGACGGTGAATTCTACGGATTACCATGGCCTTGCTGGGGTACTCCAGAAATGAAACATCCTGGAACACCCAATTTATATGACGGAAGTAAATCAGTTGCCGAGGGAGGTTTAACTTTCCGAGCTAGATTTGGCGTAGAACGCAACGGCACGAATCTGTTAGCGGAAGGTTTCCATTCGGTCGGTTCAGAAATCAAAGATGGTTACCCTGAATTCAAAGCTGATATGTTGAAAAAGCTTGGCTGGTGGGATGATCTTACAGATGCTGAAAAAGTTGCAGCAGAAGGTAAGAACTGGAAGACTGACTTATCCGGTGGTATTCAGAGAGTGGCAATCAAACATGGTTGTGCACCATTTGGTAATGCTAAGGCACGTGTCAATGTGTGGACTTTCCCAGATCCAATTCCAATACATCGTGAGCCTTTATATACAAGTCGTCGTGACTTGGTGGCTAAATATCCAACCTATGAAGATCGTAAGTCATTTTGGAGATTGCCGACACGTTACGGATCAATCCAAGCAACCGATTATTCAAAAGACTATCCATTGATACTTTCTTCATTCCGCTTAGTGGAATATGAAGGTGGTGGCGACGAGACTCGATCAAACCCATGGTTAGCTGAATTACAGCAAGATATGTTTGTTGAGATTAATCCAAGAGATGCAAACAACATTGGCGTCCGTGATGGTAATGATGTTTGGATAGCAACGCCAGAAGGCGCGAAAATCAAAGTGAAAGCTATGGTTACTCGCAGAGTTGCATCGGGTGTCGTTTCAGCTCCATATCACTTCGGTGGTCATTTCCAAGGAGAGGATTTGCGTTCTAAATACCCTAAAGGTGCAGATCCGTTTGTTTTGGGTGAAGCACTTAATACCGCCATGACCTATGGTTATGATTCAGTAACCCAGATGCAGGAAAGTAAGTGTAGCCTGTGCAATATAACTAAAGCTTAGGAGGTAACATAAGATGGGTGCTAACGTAAAATTTTATTGCGATTCAGAACGTTGTATCGAATGTAACGCATGTGTTACTGCTTGTAAAAACGAAAATGAAGTTCCTTGGGGGATCAATCGCCGTCGCGTTGTAACCGTTAAAGACGGTGAGCCAGGTGAGCGTTCATTATCAGTGGCGTGTATGCACTGTACTGATGCTCCTTGTGCTGCGGTTTGTCCTGTAGATTGTTTCTATACTACGGATAACGGTATCGTACTTCACGATAAAGATATTTGTATCGGTTGTGGTTACTGTTCATACGCTTGTCCATTCGGCGCACCACAGTTTCCAACATCGGGTGCATTTTCTTCACGTGGCAAGATGGATAAATGTACGTTCTGTTCAGGTGGTCCTGAAGAAACTGGCAGTGTTGATGAGTACAAGAAGTATGGTTCTAATCGTTTAGCTGAAGGTAAATTACCTTTATGTGCTGAAATGTGTTCAACCAAAGCTCTATTAGCGGGTGATGCTAATATGGTTTCTGATATTTACCGTAAACGTGTCATTAGTAGAAGTATGTCTACTCTTGCATCTAGCGGTGCGATTCAGCAAGGTGGTTTCAATGCTGATTTTTCAGGAAAAGTGACAAAGTAAAGTATCTAAATAAAGTTAAGAAAACTTCACTAAATATTTGAGGTACAAAGACCTTTGTATTTTGATTGTGCTGATACATTGTTCTAATACAAAGGTCTCTAATAATCCTTTCCTCCTAGTTAGGATGAATTACTCCACTTTATTTTTTCTGATTTGAATAAAGTGGAGTATTTTAATTATTATTAAATAGTAACAAGAAATAAGTAGCGGTAAATAAGTAGCAAGTAACACTTACACGAACCCATTGACGTATATTGATATTTCAATTATCTAATTTTCATCATGTTCTCGTATAAGTTGTCTCGGATAAATAATTCAATAAATGTATAAGGCAGATGTATGAATTTAGCTAATCGGATCTTTCTTTTTGGTTTTGTATTTTTATTATTGAATCTAACTTCATTCTGCGTAGTCCATGCGGCAGATGGCGAAAACTCAAGTGCTAAATCTGCTCTCGTAAGTCCGTTAGGCGTGCAAAGTCCAGCAAGTGATTTATGGCGAGCAGTTCGTCAACGTAACCCAGATGGAACAGCTGAAGTTTCAGGTAATATTACGGGACGTTCACAAGTTAAAGGTCCGAATGCTGGAACCTTGATTAATGTCGGTGGCCAAGAATGGCGCGATTGGCGTGTATCTAAACTCATTCCTTATTCAATGTATGCTATCGGTGGAACACTATTAGTAATTTTACTGTTTAGATTAATACGTGGAAAAATTAAAATTAAAGCGGGCCGTTCTGGCAAAAAAATAAAACGATTCACAGGATTTCAACGATTTGTACATTGGACCGTGGCAATTTTGTTTGTGACTTTAGGCATTACTGGCGTGATTCTTACTTTAGGACGCTATGGTTTATTACCACTAGTGGGCAAAGAAGCGTTTGGTTTTATCGCATACTACGGAAAACTACTTCACAATTATTTAGGTCCAGTTTTCTCAGTAATGATGGTCGTCATGCTGTTCACCTTCATCAAAGGTAATTTCTTTAACTGGACAGATATCAAATGGTTTTTGAAAGGTGGCGGCTTACTAGGTGGTCATGCGAGTGCTGGCCGTTACAATGGTGGTGAAAAAGCGTGGTTTTGGGTGGCAATAATCGCCGGTATTGTTGTAATTATCAGTGGTCTAATTCTTAATTTCCCACAGCTTATCCCTATTTTGAATATAAGCAGTGAGCAGTTTCAGCAAGCTCAATTTCTTCATGCTGTGGGTTCAATTGCTTTATTTGTCGTGTCGTTTGGTCATATATACATGGGTACAGCTGCAATGGAAGGTGCTTTCGAAGCTATGCAAACAGGGGAGTGTGATTCTAATTGGGCAAAAGAACATCATGATTTGTGGTACGAAGAGTTACAAAAGAATGGTTCTTTGACTATGCAAGATGATGCTTCTGAAAATTCATCAGGTAAGAATGCACAAACAGCTTAAGAGAACTAAATAAAAAAGTTATAGATAAACATCATTTTTCTCAGCCATGTTCTATAGTTTAGTAAGTTTAATTAATTAACTTCACCCTTTTACTATACCTTTGTAATATCAGAGTTATGCAAAAACAGTCAAAAAGTAGGGGGGTGTGTTCGACAAGCTCAACAGAGCTGTCATTTTTATTCTATTTTCTAGGCAAAATAGAAGGTTATGTGTTCCAAGCGTATAACCGAATATATTAATAATATTCAAATCAATAAATAATAATAAAAATACAATTTAAAGGAGTTTGTGAATGCAAAAATCATTACACCTCGATCCCGCCAAGTGTACGGGATGTCTGCAATGCGAAATGGCTTGCTCATACGAGAAGTTGGGTGAATTTAACCCCTCTAGATCCGTTATCAAAGTATTTACCTTTCATGAAGAAGGCCGCTTTGCCCCATATACTTGTACTCAATGCGATGAAGCTTGGTGTTTGCGAGCTTGTCCTGTTGATGCGATTACGATGGATCTTAGCTCTGGAGCAAAAGTTGTCATTGATGACAAATGCGTAGGCTGTAAAGTCTGCACAATATCATGCCCATTTGGCACCATCAATTACGTCCAAGAAACGGGCAAAGTCGCTAAATGTGACCTTTGTGGTGGCGATCCTGAGTGTGCTAAGGCGTGCCCGACTGATGCAATTACCTATATTGATGCTAATGCGACGGGATACGATCGAATGAAGGCCTTTGCAGAAAAGAGTCTTCCTAGCGCTAACACAACATCATAAGGAGCCAGTTATGTCTTGGACAAGAAAAATTTTACGCGTAAATTTAACCACTGGTTCTATCGCTACAGAGCCGTTGAATATGGAATGGGCCAATGCCTATTTAGGCCAACGTGGTCTAGCCACAAAATATTTGGTAGAAGAAACAGATCCGAATGTCGATGCCTTGAGCCCTGAAAATATTTTTATCATGGCAACTGGACCATTAACAGGAACCATGGCTTCAACAGGTGGACGTTATTCAGTTATCACTAAAAGCCCTTTAACGGGAGCAATTGCCTGTTCAAATTCAGGTGGATTTATCGGTAACGAATTTAAAAATGCTGGCTTAGATATGATCATCTTTGAAGGTAAGTCACCAACACCAGTGTATCTCTATATTGAGAACGATATTGTCGAGTTGAAACCCGCAGATGATCTTTGGGGTAAATCTGCATGGGAAGCGGATGCAATGATTCACGCTAAACATCAAGATCCTAATCTCAAAATTGCCGTTGTAGGTCGGCCAGCTGAAGCAGGGTGTTTATATGCCTCAGTAATGAACGATTTGCATCGAGCAGCAGGACGTTCAGGTGTTGGTACTGTAATGGCTTCGAAAAACCTGAAAGCGGTTGCTGTCCGTGGCACCAAAGGTGTTAAAGGCTTAGATAACCCAGCTGAGTTTTTCAAGACGGTAAGCGATGGTAAAAAAGTTTTGGCAGATAATGCTGTTACTGGGGAAGGCTTGCCTGCATACGGAACACAAGTGTTAATGAATGTGATTAATGGTGTTGGCGGATTACCTGCTAGAAATATGCGCGATGTAGGGTTTGAAGGCGCTGAGAATATTTCTGCTGAAGCGATGCATGAACCACGTGCTAGCGACGGTAAACCGAACCTCACTACTAATGGTGCGTGTTTTGGTTGTACCATAGCCTGTGGACGAATTTCTACTGTCGATAAAACCCATTTCTCGGTAAAAGATAAGCCGCAATATCATGGCGCTTCTGGTGGTTTGGAATATGAAGCCGCTTGGTCTTTAGGTGCAGATACAGGTATTGATGATATCGATGCACTGACTTATGTAAACTTCATTTGTAATGAAGATGGACTTGACCCCATTACTTTCGGTTGTACTGTCGCAGCTGCAATGGAGCTGTTTGAAGATGGCAAGATTAGTCTTGAAGAAACAGGTGGTATCGAGTTACGTTTCGGTTCAGCAGAAGCGTTAGTCGCTTCAGTAGAGGCGGTCGTTGCGGGCACAGAATTTGGTAAAATATTAGGTATGGGTTCAAAGCGTATGTGTGAAAAATATGACGCACCTGAATTATCCATGACTGTAAAAGGTCAAGAATTCCCTGCCTATGATCCGCGCGGAATCCAAGGTATTGGTCTTGCTTACGCAACGTCTAATCGTGGTGCTTGTCACTTACGTGGCTATACAATCGCCTCTGAGATTTTAGGTATTCCAGTTAAAACAGAACAGGCAGACTCAGATGGCAAGCCAGAATTGGTAAAAGCATTCCAAGATGCAACGGCATTAGTCGATTCAGCTGGTCTTTGTATATTTACAACATTCGCATGGGGTATGGAAGATATTGCACCTCAAATAGATGCAGCCTGTGAAGGTGATTGGAGTGTTGATAAATGCTTAGAAGCGGGTGAGCGTATTTGGAATATGGAACGCCAATACAATAATGCTGCTGGTTTCACTGCAGATGATGACACTTTACCTAAGCGTCTGTTAAAAGAAGCAATAAAGTCAGGTCCAACAGAAGGGCAGGTGAGTAAATTAGGTGAGATGTTGCCCATTTATTACGAAGTTCGTGGCTGGACACCTCAAGGTGTTCCTACCCCTGATACGCTATCTCGATTAGGGTTAAGTTAAACTCCGAGGTTACTTCTAAAGGCTACTGGTTAAACTAAACTATGCATCATATTATCATTGGAGCAGGCCCTGGCGGAGTAGTTGCGGCTGAAACCATACGTAAAACAAATCCCACCGATCAAATTACTTTGATCGGTGACGAATTGGCGCCACCTTATTCAAGAATGGCGATCCCTTATTTATTGGTTGAAGATATCGAAGAGTCTGGAACCTTTCTTCGGTCTACCAGCCATTATAAGGACCATAGAATTGATTACGTGCAAGGTCGAGTTAAAAGTATCGATGCTAGCGCTAAGACTTGTTTGTTAGAAGACGGTACTGAGCTAAGTTATGACGAACTTTGTTTGGCGACAGGTTCGACACCGATTTCCCCACCTATTGAAGGGATTGATCTTCCCAATGTACATTCATGTTGGACTTTAGAAGACGCGCGTCAAATATCTGCCTTGGCAAAACCAGATTCTGATGTGGTTCTAATGGGTGCAGGTTTTATTGGCTGCATCATTTTAGAGTCTTTAGTGAAACGCAAAGTGAATCTGAGTGTGATTGAAATGGGAAGCAGAATGGTGCCTCGCATGCTCGATGAAAATGCAGGTGGCCTACTCAAACAATGGTGTATCGATGACGGCGTCAATGTGCATACAGGAACAAAAGTGAATGCGATCAAAGAATCTCCAGATGGAATGCTGGTGGAACTTGATAATGGCGAAAGTATTAAAGCGGATTTAGTCATTAGTGCAACTGGAGTGAGATCTAATACAGCTTTTCTTGAAGGTTCTGGTATAGATATTGATGAAGGTGTTTTGATCAATAACAAAATGCAAACTAATCTAGCCAACGTTTATGCTGTGGGTGATGTTGCACAAGGTATGGATTTTTCTACGGGTGAATATACGGTTCAAGCTATTCAACCAACCGCAACTGATCATGGTCGTATTGCTGGTTTAAATATGGCTGGCAAGAATGCAGAACATAACGGCTCCTTGAATATGAATATTCTCGATACCTTAGGTTTAATCTCTACCTCTTATGGTTTGTGGATGGGTGTAGAGGGCGGGGACACTGCTGAAATTTATACGCCAGAGTTGTTTAAATATATGAACCTGAGATTTGGTGTGGACGAAGAGTCAGATGTTTTAGTTGGCGCAACAACTTTAGGTGTAA
Organism: uncultured Cocleimonas sp.; assembly: GCA_937929875.1. Lineage (GTDB taxonomy): Bacteria > Pseudomonadota > Gammaproteobacteria > Thiotrichales > Thiotrichaceae > Cocleimonas. Next base: position 16,389 of record CALFUP010000250.1, read on the forward strand.
CTCAGCATGTCGGCGTATTGCGTGGTTTAATTGAATCAAAAATTCATTTAGGTGAATGGAAACAACGTTTAATTGATGACCCAATGCGTATAATGGATGCTTATGTCGCATCGACTCAGGAATTGGATAATGCGGTCTAAACTCTGTTATTGCTTGATTAAAATGACACCCCCCCACTTTTTAGCGAGCTTACCGTTTGTTTTTTAAACGGATAACTCGATTATGATGCCGTTTTTTGGCGACATGGTTGGATATTTAATACCTCATTTATATAAATAAAAAAATATGAAAATGTATCTAGAGCTCTACGCTTCCTTAATGCACTTATTACCTCCTGGCACTTCTCGACATAAGCGCGAGATTAAAGTTGCTGAAGGCACTTCCGTACAAAACGTCATTGATCAATATCATATACCCTTAGAGTCGGCTCACATTGTGTTAGTAAATGGCGTCTTCGTTTGTGAAGATAGAAATCAGCATATTTTAAAAGAACAAGATGTGCTCTCGATCTGGCCACCCGTTGCAGGTGGGTAATTGTGGATAGTTGTTTTTCGTTACTAATATCAAATTAAGATCAAGACATGAATAAAAGCTACCATGTATAAAAGTTCTTATGAAATGGGTTATACCCCATTAGAATTCAAAAAAGCATTGCTTGGGCAATTCAACTCGAATACTGCATATACCATTACGAATATTGAATCTGTAGCCGGAGTTGAATCATGGTCAATTGAAGATCAAGCTGAATCAATATCGATAGAAGTCAGTATCGTTGTCGGACCACCAAGAAAAATAGCCTTGCTCACCTTACCTGTATTGAATACCGATTTCACTTTTAAACAAATCACCGAAGCGCAACAAAAAGAATTCATGAGAACCTTCTTCAAGTATTTTCATAAAGGTGGCGGTTAAAAACGCAAAAGCAATTCATCCAATACGCTACAATAAAAACATGAATGAAAAACAACAAAGCCGCTATGCTCGTCAAATTCGTCTATCTCAAATTGGCGAAGCAGGGCAGCAAAAACTATTAGATTCCACTGCGTTAATCATCGGTATGGGCGGCTTAGGCTCACCCGTGGCAATGTATCTTGCTGCTGCAGGAATAGGCAAGCTGATCATTAGTGATTTCGATCAAGTCGAAGACTCAAACTTACAACGTCAAATCGTCCATCGAACCCAAGATATTGGTGAATTAAAAGCCTTATCGGCAAAAAGAACCATTGCTGAAATCAATCCAGACTGTGAAGTCGAAGCGATTGATTGGGAGTTAGATGAAGAGGAGCTAGAAACTAAACTAAAAGAATCAGACATTGTATTAGATTGCTCCGATAACTTCCCCACACGCTTTGCCATAAACCGCGCCAGCGTAAAAACCAAAACACCGTTAGTTTCAGGTGCAGCAATCCGCATCGAAGGGCAAATAGCCAGTTACATACCTGACTCAGACGGCCCATGTTACCAGTGCCTATACAAACAACAGTTTGAAAACACCGAAACCTGCGCTATGGAAGGCGTCTTGTCTCCTGTAGTGGGAGTAATAGGAACTATGCAAGCTCTACAAGCAATATTGGTATTAACCGGCCACGCAGACAATGTGAATGGTAAATTACTGTTATTCGATGGCTTGAGCATGGAATGGCAGAAGGTGCAGATACCCCGTAATCCGGATTGTGAAGTTTGCGGCCGTCAATAATAAGCAAAAGTGGTTAAAAAGTAGGGGGG
>CALFUP010000251.1 GCA_937929875.1 uncultured Cocleimonas sp.
CGTAGTTCTTCAATTTTTGCTTCGAGTTCAGCTATGGGTTGTTCAAAATCAAGAAAATCAGGATTCATATCGTCATTCTAACTAATTATGGATTAAGAGTATTTATCAGTTCTAGGTAATATTAGTAACTATTCTTGCTCTTCTGCTTGTTTTGCAACTTCAGCATGAACTTCAGCCATATCGACCGATTTTACTTTTGTAATTACGTCTTCTAATTGTTCTGCATTTAACATTCCAGGCTGTGAGAATAATACCACTTGCTCACGAAAAACCATTAATGTTGGAATAGAGCGAATCTGAAAGTGTCCAGCTAATTCTTGTTCTGCTTCGGTATCAATTTTACCGAAAACAATATCATCATGTTTTTCTGATACTGCATCATAAATTGGAGAAAACGACTTACAAGGACCACACCATTCCGCCCAAAAATCGACAATAACAATGTCATTTTTTTCAATGGTTTCTTCAAAACTGTCTGCTGTAATATCGATTGTAGGCACGAGGCGCTCCTGTTTAAATTTAGGGTAATGTTGTCAACGTTAAGTGACAAGAATATAAGTGCTAGCGAAACGAATAGCAAGCCACGCATGCTCTTTAAAAGGCTGAGAATTCAATTCAGTAGAAATATCATTCTATAAAATGACACCCCCCCACTTTTTGAATGTTTTTCACATTATTTCATTCGAATTCTAAATTAATGAATATTAAAGGATGACTCTTTTCTTAACTGATTTTAATTGTACTATCCCAAATTGCCATCTAAAACTCTTTACTGCCCCACATAGGCAATATTTCTTGTTTGATATCTAGGTGCTCCAGAATTCTCGCTACCATAAAGTCGATAATATCATCTAGGGTTTCTGGCTTATGATAAAAACCAGGATTAGCAGGCATGATCACCGCTCCCATACGAGACAGTTTGAGCATGTTTTCTAGATGAATATCCGAAAGTGGAGTTTCACGAATCACCAAAATTAATTTCTTACGTTCTTTTAAAGCGACATCAGCTGCACGCTCAATTAGGTTATTACTCGCTCCTACGGCAATCGAGGACAAGGTACCCGTTGTGCATGGGCAAACCACGGTTGCATCACCAACACCACTACCACTGGCAATAGGTGCCATCCATTGCTCGCGCTCGTACGCTTTGATTTGATCAGGAGCTGCATCGAATAATTCAGAAAAATACGCGCCTACTTCTGCCGCACGGGAAGGAACCTTATAAGTCGTTTCAGTATTAATCACAATCTGTGCAGGACGCGATAATAATAAGGAAATTTCAGCATTTGCTTTAACCAACTCTTCTAGCAGCCGAATACCGTATTGAGCACCCGATGCACCCGTCATGATTAAGGTGATTTTTTTACTAAATGTTTTCTTAGGGGATTGTGCTGTTGTGGGAGAAACCATTCTATGAGCCTATATTTAATCTATTTTTGACTAGGCCTACTCTATTTCTGAGAAGGCTCTAATCTATTTCAGAGAAGATAATGAAGTTAATAGCTTCTCATGAATACCACCAAAACCACCATTACTCATTATCAAAACATGGTCACTGCTGCTAGCTTCTTTACTAATAGCTTCAATCAATTCGTCGATATCGTCGTGCATGCTAGATTTATTACCCAATGAATCTAACACATGATCCATTTCCCAATCTAAACCTTTGGGTTGAAATAATAACACTTGATCTGCTTCACTTAAGGAAGCCGCTAAAGTTTCTTTATGAATACCTAAACGCATAGTGTTTGAGCGAGGCTCTAACACAGCAATTATTTTTTGCTTGCCGATATTTGCTCTGAGTCCCTTTAAAGTAGTCTCAATGGCCGTTGGATGATGGGCAAAGTCATCATAAACACTGATGTCATTCACTTTGCCACGTAATTCCATGCGTCGTTTGATTCCCTTAAACTCACTTAAAGCATCTATCGCATGATTAACAGGAACCCCCGCATGTCTAGCCGCAGCAATTGCCGCTAATGCATTGCTGACATTGTGCTTACCTAATAAAGACCACTTTACAGTGCCTTGAAGCTCACCATCAAAAAATACTTCAAACTCACTCCCATCTGGATTGATGTAGTTGGAACTCCAGCCTGTAGTTTCTCTTATAGTAGTACTTTCCTGATCTTCTGATGAAAACGCCTCGGTAGGCGTCCAACAACCTTTATCTAGCACATCCTGGATATTTGACTCTTCACCATTTAATACCACCAAACCTTTTTCGGGAACGATGCGGATCAAATGATGGAACTGCGTTTTGATCGCATCAAGATCAGGGAAGATATCGGCGTGATCAAATTCCAGATTATTAATCACCAAAGTCGTCGGATGATAATGTACAAATTTAGAGCGTTTATCGAAAAATGCCGTATCGTACTCATCGGCTTCAACCACAAAAAAAGGAGAACCACCTAATCGCGCTGAGATACCAAAATTCTCTGGGACACCACCAATTAAAAACCCCGGATTTAAGCCCGCATATTCCAATATCCAAGCCAGAATGCTTGCTGTGGTTGTTTTACCGTGAGTACCTGAAACCGCTAAAACCCATTTATCTCTTAAGATGTTTTCGTAAAGCCATTGTGGTCCAGAGGTATAAGGTAAATTCTGATTTAGCGTGTATTCAATGACCTCTTTACCCCGAGTCATGACATTACCGACAACAACTTGAGTATCATTTTCGGTTGCGGAATCTTCAGTAAGTGCTTTGAGGTGGCTTATCTCAAAACCCTTCTTAATATTAATACCCTGATCTTCTAGCAAAGTACTCATCGGCGGATAAACATTCTCGTCAGAACCGCTCACGGTAACGCCTGATTCTCTGGCCAGCAATGCAATTCCACCCATAAAGGTTCCGCAAATACCAAGAATGTGTATTTTCATATTAAAACTTTAATTGAAACGATAAAAGGTCAAGAAATAGATGAGACGTTAAAGTGAATCTAACATTTCAAGTTCATCAATCAGATCCGAACCCGCTTTCTTATCAACCTTACCATCGCGAATTTTAAATTCACGATTCTGCAACCAGACATCTCTCAAGGCGCTGTATTCATCATTTGATATCCCAGCAAAAGCTTCTTCTTCTGTAATAAAATCAGCACGTTTTTTAACCGTATCGGCAACAAATAAGGCAATATTGGCATCACTGTAATGGGCAGGATCGGTATAACGATCGACACTTATTTTGGCAGTCGCATCACGAATAGTAGATGGGCCTAGAAATGGCAGCATCACGTAGGGTCCAGACTTTACTCCCCAGGTAGCTAAAGTTTGCCCAAAATCTTCATCACTTTTTTTAATGCCAGCGGCCGAAGCAACATCGACTAAGCCCGCAAAACCAAAGATTGAATTAAAAACAAATCTTTCAGTATCACTTGCGGCATCTTTAAATTTACCTTGAAGCGTATTGTTAACAGCATTTCCCACGTCGCCCAAGTTACCAAAAAAGTTCCCAATACTCTTATCGACAAATTTAGGAGTAACTGCTTTATAGGCTTTTGCAACAGGCTTTAGCAACACTCTATCTAAGCCCTTATTAAACGAATAAATCTTTCGATTAACTTTGATAAACCTATCTGAAGTGGCGCCAGAAGTTGCAGCTGACGAGCTATTAGCGGCATTCTGATTAGAGTTACTACAAGCGCTTAAAAGTAATAGCACAGCTAAAATCGTACTAAGTTTATAAAATTTTGAGTTTTTTAAAACCATGATTCCGTTCCACAGTAGAGGGGTTTGATAAAAGCGAATAACTCATTCAAAACAATGTTTTATTCGCTTTTGTAGTTTGTCTAGAAGAAAACGAATTATATACACAATTGGAGTCAGTTTTTTTGTTATTTTTTGCGCTTATTTTCATTTTATCATGAACTTATTCAAAGAAAACTCGATTGTCTGGTTTTAGTGAATCCGCTAAACCATGTTAATCAAGGCATCAATTTCTTCCTGACTAAAGCCAGCCTGCAAGCGGGCTTCTTGATGCAGTGGGCCGTTAGGTCCGCGCCCCATATATTCGATTAATAAATCTCTAAAGGTTTTTTCTGGTTCTAGGTTTTTTAAAGCGCAACAATATTTAAACCAATGTGAACCAATCGCCACGTGCCCTATTTCATCTCGTAAAATAATATTGAGTATTTCAACGGTTTCCTCATCGCCCACTTTTTTGAGTTTTTCGATCATTCCTGGCGTCACATCTAAACCACGAGCTTCAAGCACTCTTGGTACTAAAGCCATACGAATCAACACATCATGATCGGTTTTTAACACCATTTCCCACAAGCCATTATGTGCAGGCATATCACCATAAGAGTAACCCATCCCATTCAAACGCTTTTCTAATAATGAAAAATGATGAGCCTCTTCAGAGGCCACCATCAACCAATCACTATAGAATTGCTCAGGCATATCACGAAAACGATACACCGCATCCAGAGCTAAATTAATCGCATTAAATTCAATATGTAAAATCGCATGAATCAACGTTGCCCGACCCAACTCAGAGCCTAACTTGCGTTGTTTTATCTCATTAGGACTAATCAGATCAGGCTTATCAGGACGACCAGGGATTTCGATTTTGACTAAATCAGCATCATTCCTATCAAGCGCAGCCTTTTTCCAATTAGCCAATAAAGAAGTGATCTGCTCACGCTTTAACTGCGTGTCCGTTTGCATTAAAGCTTGGTAGGTTTGTTGATATAGATTCATGACTGAGATATTACAATTTTTAGTTTATTACTGCCTTATTTATCATGATTTACCTTTAAAAATGACACCCCCCTACTTTTTGAATACTTTTATAGAAAACCTAAATCGATAATACGATCACTGATAGCTAAATTAGTGGAAATAGCTTTCAAGCTGAAATTAGATTTTCTATTGTAAATAAAAAACTTATCAAGTATTTTCAATGTAAATTAATATAGGCATAAAAATGAAACGAAGAAAGATTTCAATGATTGTAATGTTATCTCTATGCTTGATTGGCTATTTTGTCGCAACTTCACGAACCCTATATTCCACAGCGGTTGACCCGACTGGAAAATATACTGTTAAAGTCTCCTATCAATCTTTCCTTTCTTTTATACCAATGACACCTGGTTCATCAAGTGATAAAGCGGGGTTTGTAGAAATATTTGATAATGATTCAAATTCAATGGGGGAGATGCCGATTGCAATGTTACAACTAGCCAATATCGGTTGGCATAAAAATGGGGCGAGCTTAAAATTAAAAGGCGAATGGGATTTCAAGAAAAGAACTTGTTTTTATTGGGATGAATCTGGAAATCATAAAATATCGTGTAAATAAAAGCCTGTGGTAGAAACTCGATTATCTTTAAACCATTTTATTATCTGAAATTCCGATCCACAGCTTCAGCTTTTACGATTAGATTTTGTATTCGTTAACAAATACTATGATGCCATTGGGGTAAGTACCTAAGTTTTGTTAAGAGCTTAGAAGCACACCCCCCTACTTTTTGATACTATTTAATTGCATTCATGTTTATTCAAATCAAATTTATTAAATAAATGTAATGACAATAGATTTCTTCCAGCTAAACAAACCCATTCTTTTAATAATTATCAATAACTTCATTACGGTATCTTCATTGTTTCATCTGCTTATGCTAACTTCTGCTAATGACTGACTTGAATAAAAATATGACTAGAACTCGCGTAAAAATCTGCGGTATCACATCTACGGAAGTTGCGCATGATGTCTGCGCTGCAGGGGCTGATTCTATTGGCTTGGTGTTCTATGAAAAAAGCCCGCGTAATGTATCAATTGCACAGGCAAAAGAGATTTGTGATTCATTGCCTCCTTTTATCACTTGTGTTGGTTTATTTTTGAACCCAAGTGATGATTTCGTTAATGCAGTATTGAATGAAGTGAAATTGGATTTACTTCAATTTCATGGCATTGAAACTGCCGAATTTTGTCATTCTTTTTCTCGCCCATACATTAAAGCGATAGGCATGGAGGGGATTTCAGGCGAAGAGGAATTTACACAAGCTATACAGCAATATACACACGCCAAAGGTTTTTTAGTGGACAGCCATGCAACCGGTAAAGCGGGTGGAACTGGTCAAACATTTGATTGGAAAAATGTACCGCAAATGCAGGAAAAACCGATTATACTTGCGGGCGGATTAAACCCTGAGAATGTTGCAGATGCATTGCAACAATTAAATATTTATGGTGTTGATTTGAGTAGTGGCGTCGAAAGCCAGCCGGGTATTAAAGATCCTGACAAAATTAAGAAGTTGATGAATGAGGTGTACCGTGTCCAATGTAGCAAATCCTAATCTTGATAACAGTACTGAGGAAAGTGCAGTGAATAACAATTCTAGTAACAGTGAAATTAAAAATGATCTCATGGATCATGATCTAAGTAATCTAGATTTGAGCAAGGTTGATTGGTCAAAATTACCTGATGAGAACGGACATTTTGGTATCTATGGCGGTCGTTTTGCTTCTGAGACTTTAATTGAAGCAATTCAAGAACTCGATGATGCTTATAAAACACTACAAAGTGACCCTACTTTTCAAGAAGCAATTGATAATGACTTGCGTCACTACGTTGGTCGCCCTAGCCCTCTTTACCATGCAGAACGCTGGTCTAAAGAACTGGGTGGTGCACAGATTTATTTAAAGCGTGAAGATTTAAATCACACTGGCGCGCACAAAATAAACAATACCATTGGCCAAGCACTATTAGCTAAACACATGGGTAAACCAAGAATCATCGCTGAAACAGGCGCGGGTCAACATGGTGTTGCCAGTGCGACTATTGCCGCACGTTTAGGTCTTGAATGTGTGGTTTATATGGGCGAAAAAGACGTTGAGCGACAAAAGCAAAACGTATACAGAATGAAGTTGTTAGGCGCTGAAGTTCGCCCTGTTTCTTCTGGCTCAAAAACGTTGAAAGACGCATTAAATGAAGCGATGCGTGATTGGGTCACTAATGTAGATAATACTTTTTATTGTATCGGAACAGTCGCAGGTCCACACCCTTATCCAATGATGGTGCGAAACTTCCAAGCCATTATTGGACGTGAAGCAAAGCAACAATGTCTTGAGCAAACAGGTCGATTACCCGATGCCTTAGTCGCTTGTGTCGGTGGTGGTTCAAACGCGATTGGTTTGTTCCATGAATTCCTGCCAGATCTTGATGTGAAAATTTATAGTGTTGAGCCTGGCGGAATGGGAATCGAAACAGGTGAACATGCGGCTACTTTATGTACGGCAAAACCTGGCGTTTTACACGGCAATAGAATGTATTTGATGGCAGATGATAACGGTCAAGTAATTGAACCCTACTCAATATCTGCAGGTTTAGATTATCCTGGCGTTGGACCTGAGCACTGCTTATTGATTGATATGAAACGCGCAAAAGCTGTTTCTGTTACGGATAAAGAGTCGCTCCAAGGCTTCCATGATTTATGTCGAATTGAAGGCATTATTCCTGCACTAGAATCGGCGCATGCGCTTGCCTATGTCAAAAAACTAGCTCCCACGATGAGCAAAGACCAAACAATCATTGTCAATTTATCGGGGCGTGGGGATAAAGACTTAAATACTGTCGCTGCTCTAGAAGGAATATCAATATGAGTAACAGACTCAAAGATTGCTTTGCACAACTTGAAAAAGATGGCAAAAAAGCATTAATACCATTTGTTACGGCTGGAGATTCTAATAAATCTATCACCGTTCCTTTAATGCACCGCATGGTTGAATCGGGCGCAGATATTATCGAACTAGGTATTCCTTTTTCTGATCCTATGGCAGATGGACCGACTATACAACTGGCTTGTGAACGAGCTTTAGTTCATCACACCAGTGTGAGTGATGTGATTGAAATGGTTAAAGAATTTCGCCAAAGCAATGATGAAACTCCTATCGTTTTGATGGGTTACTTAAACCCCGTTGAAGCGTTTGGTTATGAGAACTTTGCTAAGTCTGCAGCCGAGGTCGGTATTGATGGACTATTAACAGTCGATTTACCCCCTGAAGAAAGCGATCAAATGGCTGGGATTTTAGCTAAATATGACATTGATCCGATTTTCTTGTTATCACCAACCACCACTCCAGAACGCATTCAGCGCATCGTCAATGCAGGATCTGGATACCTATATTATGTTTCATTGAAAGGCGTTACAGGTTCTAGCATTCTTAATGTTGAAGAAGTTTCAGAAAAAGTAGCTGCAATTAAGACTTACACAACACTACCTGTCGGTGTAGGATTTGGTATCAAAGATGCAGAGAGTGCAACGGCTATTTCTGCAGTATCTGATGGTGTCATTGTTGGTAGTGCAATCGTGAAAATTATTGAAAATAACGTAGATGATGCTGATACAATACTGGAACAGATAGGCGCACTTTTGAAATCAATGCGCATCGCAATGGACGCTTAACGCGAAGTATTAGCCTAAATACAGAGTAAATATGAAAGAGCAAGGTAAAGGAATTTTCGATATGAGCTGGTTTGAGAAACTAATCCCCTCTCGGATTCGTACGGAAGCGACAACTGAAAAAAAGAAGAAATTTCCTGAAGGTCTATGGCATAAATGTCCTGCATGTAATGCGGCATTATACCGAGCCGACTTAGAAAGAAATTTAGAAGTATGTCCAAAATGTAATCACCATGAAAGAGTCGGTGGCCGCAAACGTTTAGACTTATTTTTAGATAAAGAGAACCGAGTTGAGATAGCTGAGAATGTTACTCCTATTGATATTCTTAAATTTAAAGACAGTAAAAAATACAAAGACAGATTGTCCGATGCACAGAAGTCTACCAACGAGAAAGACTCTTTCATTGTAATGAAAGGTAAAGTCCACGGAGTTGATGTTGTAGCCGGATCATTTGATTTCCGTTTCATGGGCGGTTCAATGGGATCGGTTATGGGCGAACGCTTTGTGCAAGGCGCTAACGAAGCTTTACGCCATAAAGTACCTTACATTGTGTTTTCTGCGAGTGGTGGAGCACGCATGCAAGAAGCCTTGTTTTCGTTGATGCAAATGGCTAAAACTAGTGCTGCTTTAACCAAATTAGCTGCAGCGGATATCCCATACATTTCTGTGCTAACTGATCCTACTATGGGCGGTGTTTCAGCGAGTTTCGCCATGCTAGGTGATGTGATTATCGCAGAGCCAAAAGCGTTAATAGGCTTTGCAGGCCCTCGTGTTATCGAACAAACTGTGGGCGAAAAACTACCTGAAGGATTTCAACGCAGTGAGTTTTTAATCGAAAAAGGCGCTATCGACAGAATTATTCCTCGCCAGTTATTACGCCAAGAAATTATCGATATTCTTTGTATGATGACGCACAAACCTCGACCTGCAAACATGAAAGAAATTGACTCGATTGAAAAACCTGAAGTGTTGAAAACGCCTGACGCAGATACTCCTCCAGAAGAACCTAAAGAGAAATAGTATTTCTATTCAAACAATAAAAAGAGAATAGTCATAACTACTCTAAATACCTTAAGTGTCTAAATTCATTACCTTTCAATACAATTATTGATAAAAGCACACCCCCCTACTTTTTGATGTATTTTCGTGTGTTTTTATCATTATGACTACAACAACTCACTAAGACAGTAATATCAAAATGAAGAAAACTTTGGAAGATTGGTTGCAGTGGCAAGAAACGTTACACCTTTCAGAAATAGATTTAGGCTTGGTACGAATAGGTAAAGTAGCTGAAAAACTCAATTTACTCTCTCCATCATTTCCTATCATCACTGTTGCTGGAACTAATGGCAAAGGCTCTACAGTCTCATTCTTAGATTCAATGTTACGTGCAGAAGGTTATAAAACAGGTGCATTCACATCTCCTCATTTAGTTAACTACAATGAACGTATTGTTCTCAATGGTTTACAAGTCGAAGATGATGTTATTATCCAAGCATTTGCAGCGATCGATGAAGCTCGACAATCAGTAAAAGATGAGTCTGGAAAATCAATTGAAGTAAGTCTCACCTACTTTGAGTTTTCGACACTAGCGGCGATGCTTATCTATCAACAACACAAAGTTGACGTGGCAATCTTAGAAGTGGGGTTAGGTGGTCGCTTAGATGCAGCAAATTTATGGGATGCATCACTCGCGCTAATTACCAGCATCGGAGTGGATCATATTGATTGGCTTGGCGATGATAGAGAAATTATCGGCGTTGAAAAATCAGGAATCATGCGCAAGAATATTTCAGCTATTTGTGGTGACCTTAACCCACCAAAATCTATTGCCGATGAGGCAAAACGACTTGGAGCTAACTTACAACAGATCAACACTGACTTTTCATTTAGCCCACCTAAAAACTCATCTGAGAATACGTTCGAAAAACATTGGCATTTAAAGACAAACGAAACCACATTAGAACTTGAATTACCTTCAATGCCAGGCGAATTTCAATTAAATAACGCAGCCACTGCTATTGTAGGACTGCTTTCAATCAAAGCGCTTTTACCCGTTTCAATAAATGCTATAAATACGGGTTTAAAGAATGCGCAAGTGACAGGCCGCTTACAAGTATTAAGTACACAACCTGAATGGCTTATTGATGTTGCCCATAACCCGCATGCTGCCAAACAATTAGCAAAATATATCCATGATAATCCCATTAAGGGAAAGACTTACGCTTTGTTTTCAATGTTACGTGACAAGGATGTAAACGAAGTCTTAAACATCATGAATAGCGTCATTGATGAATGGCATATTGTAGCTACCGAAGGCTCACGTGGTTTGACGTTGATCGAACTAGAAAAATGCTTTGCTGAGCTAAATGAACAGCATAAACCAAACCAGAAACAGCAAAACTCTGAAAAAACAACTGAACAAAATGAACACCAAAAGGCACTAACTGAAGTCACAAGCTACGATAGTTTTAGCGCTGCATGTAATGCCTTGAAAAACATTAGCAAAGACAAAGATAGAGTAGTTGCCTTTGGCTCTTTTCTGGTAATATCAGAAATATTAAACAATTGTAAATAATGGAGAACCTTTGAAAAATGGATAACGCAATGGTAAAACGTGGAATTGGTGCGGTTGTTTTAGCAATTATTGCTGCCTTACTCCTTGGCTATTTATTAAAAGATAAAAGCCGAGATAGAGAAGCAGCTGTAGAAATGAAGCTACCTGGTGCTCCAGAGTTGACCATTCCAAGCTTATCAGAAGCTACTGATAAAGTGGCAGATTCTGCTGCAACCTTAGTGGGTGAAACGACAGATACAATTAAACAGGCTGGCAACACGGTTGTTGCATCTGCTTCAAGTATGGCAACTAAAGTTACTGATACTGTATCCAGTGCGGCTTCAAATACTGTTGATGCAGTGACTGATAGTGCAACGTCTACAGTCAATGCTGTTACTCAAACCACAGATCAAGCGACAGCTAATCCTGGCTTTTCATTCAGGCCTCCTAACAAAAATGAAGAACAAGAAATAAACACTGCTGGCTCTACAAATTCTGCCAGCAGCACTGCTACTGCTGCCGCTCCTAAAAACAACGAAGTTGTAGCTAGCAGCACCCCAAAAGCGAAAGCTAAAACTTTCAAACCTACGATTGAAAAAGAACCAAAGAAAGTTGTAAAGAAAAAAGTGGCTGCTAAAAAACCAGTAGCCAAAAAAGAAGCACCGAAAAAAGCTGTTGCTAAGAAAGCTCAAGCTGCGGCAACTTCGACTTCTGGTGGGAAATATTCAATCCAATTACTAGCCACATCAAGTCAGTCTAGAGCAAATAAACTAGCTAAGACCATGAATGGTGAAGGTTATGTCTCATTTATCACCCAAACTACAAGCAATAACAAAGTATTGTATCGAGTACGTGTGGGTGGACATAAAGAGCGTAAAGCAGCGATATCAGCACAAGAGACTATGAAAAGACGTTACCAGAAAAATTTCTTTGTCCAAAATAGCTTAGTCGTATCTCAATAATCTCTCTTATAATTTAGTTAGGCTTAAGATACAGATCAAAAGGAAAGGTAATGGATTTTAATTATTTTGATATTGCAATTGTAGTCATTATATTGATTACTGCCCTCATTGGTTTCATGCGTGGTCTTGTCTGGATGGGCATATTTCTTGCTACCTGGACAGCCGCGATTCTTTTAGCCATTAAGTTTAAAGATGATATTGCCCAAGCATTACCCGTTAAACTCAGTAGTGAGGTTGCACAAACCGGACTTGCGGCCTTACTGATATTTTTAGGTGTTTTGATAGCAGGTGCTATCATCAACTTCCTGCTGCATAAATTGGTCAATGCTATTGGACTCGGCACCTTTGACCGAATTTTGGGTACTGGTTTAGGCGTTGCGCTTGGCGCACTAGCGATAACATTACTAACCATGCTTTTAAGCTTAACTGAATTGCCTAATCAGGAAATGTGGCAGAAGTCTAAATTCATCCCTAAATTTCAAGAATCAGCGACTTGGTTACAAACATTAATACCTGCTGATTTAAATGACATTGTTAACGAGAAATTAGAAGGCACTAGCCTTACCCCAAGTGATACGTTACCGGCAGGTATTACCCCAAGCACTGACGAATCAACTACAAATTAAATGACATTTTCAAACATTTTCAATTAGCTTTTTTACACTTTAAACATCTAAGCAAATACGCAGGTAGCCCCCCACATGTGCGGAATAATTGGCATTTTAAGTAACACCCCCGTTAACCAAGAAATTTATGATGGATTACTCGTTTTACAACACCGAGGTCAAGATGCCGCAGGTATGGTTACTAGTGATGGTAAAAGACTTTATATAAGACGTAAAAATGGCCTAGTTACAGATGTATTTCGCGAAAATCACATGCGTAGATTGCTTGGAAATATGGGAGTTGGACATTTACGCTATCCAACAGCAGGCTCCTCATCTAATTCAGAAGCTCAACCGTTCTATGTAAACTCCCCTTATGGAATATCACTCGCCCATAATGGCAATCTAACCAATGCTCATGAGCTGAAAAAAGAACTCTACAGACAAGACAGACGCCATATAAACACCACTTCTGACTCTGAAGTTTTATTAAATATTTTTGCCCAAGAACTACAAAAATTTAAAGCCTATCGCGTTGAACCTGAAGAAGTTTTTTCTGCAGTGGCAGGTCTACACAAACGCTGTGTCGGTGCATATGCAGTGATTGCGATGATTACTCGTGATGGTATCGTTGGATTTCGTGATCCAAACGGGATTCGTCCTTTGGTGTTTGGTAAGCGTGAAACTGAAAACGGCACTGACTACATGCTAGCATCAGAAAGCGTTGCTTTAGTTACACAAGGCTATGAAGTGGTCAGAGACATTGAACCTGGCGAAGCCATTTTCATCACTCACGATGGTCAAGTACACTCAAAACAATGCGCTGAAAACCCTAGATACAACAGCTGTATTTTTGAATATGTATATTTTGCTCGACCTGACTCTGTCATCGATCAAGTTTATGTGCATAAGGCGAGAATGCGTATGGGACATAACTTAGCTGAAAAAGTTAAAAGAGAATGGAAAAACCATGACATTGATGTGGTGATTCCTATTCCTGATACTAGCCGTACCTCAGCACATGAAATGGCAATTACCTTAGGTGTACCCTACCGTGAAGGCTATATCAAAAACCGTTATATCGGCCGAACTTTTATTATGCCAGGCCAAACACTTCGTAAAAAATCAGTTCGTCGTAAACTAAACCCTTTAGACATAGAATTTAAAGGCAAAAACATTATGCTAGTCGATGATTCTATTGTCCGTGGAACAACTTCACGAGAAATCGTGCAAATGGCTCGTGATTCAGGTGCAAACAAGGTGTATTTCGCTTCAGCATCTCCTGCTATTCGCTTTCCAAACATATACGGAATAGATATGCCTGCAGCCCATGAGTTAATCGCTCATAACCGTACAGAAGAAGAAGTTGCGACTGAAATCGGAGCTGACAGACTTGTATATCAAGAGATCGACGATATGATCGATGCGGTAACGGCTGGTAATAGAAACCTTAAGAATTTTGATTGTTCGGTATTTACTGGCGAGTATATTACTGGTGAAAACGATGACTACTTTTCAGATCTAGAAATACGAAGAAAAGATGATAAAAAAGAAAATGAGAAAATGGTCGCCATTGATATGTCTGATACGGATTAATGCCACAAGATATTAATCCATTAAATCAACAGGAAACAGATAACAGTCGTTTCGATTCATTACTTATTGCTTCCAAACAATTGTTATCTGATCATACTCAGAAAATAAATGAACAAGATACAATCATTGTATCTATCGCTGAACAAAGACTCTATCTAAGCAAAAATAACAGTTTAGTAAAAAGCTATATCATTTCATCCGCAGAAGCCGGAACAGGCAACCTTTCTGGGAGCTATCAAACACCTTTAGGACTACATCGAATTTCAGATAAATTTGGTGAGAACGCTAAATTAGCCAGTATTTTCACAGCACGAACAAACACCTTGAGTATTGCCAAAATTCTAAAAAGTCCTGATGATAGAAGTAATAAAGATAACATCACTAGTCGAATATTATGGTTAGATGGCTTGGAACAAGGTATCAATAGAGGGAAAGACGAATCCGGAAATAATGTCGATTCACACTCGCGTTATATCTATATTCACGGCACAGACGAAGAGGGTCGACTAGGAAAAGCCGCATCTCACGGCTGTATACGTATGGCTAATCAAGAAATTATTGAGTTATTTGATCTTGTTACAGTTGGCTGCTTGGTGGTTATTTTAGAACACTAAAATGACACCCCCCTACTTTTTGACTGATATTTATACAGTTGAACCACACTGTATCATCAATACTATTCTATTCAGGCTCTTGATTTTGGAATGCATCTTTTAGATATTGCAACATTGAGACTAGCGTGAGCACGGTTGCAATAATTAATAAAAACAACCCTATTTCACGAATAGGAATACCGAATAGGTCTTTGTTATAGAGTAAAAAATCTATCGATAATATTTGCGCTACAGCTTTCACTTTACCGATATAAGCCACAGAAACTTTACTGCGTTGACCTACTTCTGCCATCCATTCGCGTAATGCCGAAATGGTAATCTCACGGGAAATAATAATAACAGCGGCAAGTGTTATCCAAATCCAAGCTTCTCTTTCAACGATTAACAACAAGCCCACAGTGACTAGTAACTTATCAGCTACAGGATCAAGAAAGGCACCAAAGCGAGACTCTTGATGATATTTTCTAGCTAAATAACCGTCCACAAAATCAGTCAAACCAGCCATTCCAAAAGTGAAAGCTGCCATAAAAGGCATATCTAGATAGAAGAAAACTACAACCAAAGGAATAGCTAAAATGCGCAATAATGTAAGAAATATGGGAAGGTTAAAAATCACGTTGAACCTATTTGCTGTAACAGCTGATTATTGAATAATGAATCGTTGATTCTTTGTAGAGCAACTAAGGTAATTGGTTTAATAATAAATACATTCATATTTTATTCCGTATGAAATACATCATAAATCTTTTCAGCCAATTTCGCACTAATTCCATTAACCTTACTCAACTCATCTACGCTAGCTCTAGTGATTGCTCTAATACCACCAAACTGTTTGAGTAAATCTTGACGTCGTTTCGGCCCCAAACCTTCAATGCCTTCTAAAGGAGAAGTATTACGTGTTTTTTGACGTCGTTGACGATGACCACTGATGGCAAAACGATGAGCCTCATCACGAATCTGTTGAATCAAGTGAAGTGCACTAGAATATGAAGGCAAAAATAGATCTTCTTTTGACTCCGAAGTCTCAGATAAGATAGTCAACTTATCCATATCTTGTCGGCGTCCCTCACCTTTTGTGACACCTATTATATCAACACCGGTAATTTGTAATTCTGACAGCACCTCAACAGCTTGCGTCACTTGTCCTTTACCGCCATCTATAAATAGAATATCGGGGATTTTGCTTTCACCCTGGCTATCGCTATCATTCTTATGATTATCATCATGATTATTTCTATCAACAACTTTCTTAAAACGCCGTTGTAACACTTGTCTCATGGCGGCGTAATCATCACCACCAACAATATCATTGATATTGTAACGTCGATATTCGGTTTTTATAGGGCCTTCTAAGCCAAATACAACGCACGACGCCACTGTCGCTTCTCCCATAGTATGACTAATATCAAAACACTCCATGCGAGCTGGAATATAATTTAAATTTAGCTCTTCTTGTAATGCCAATACACGTTTTTGAATACCTGCTTTTGAGGCCAAATGAGTTCCTAAGGCATGTTTTGCGTTTCTCATTGCCATATCAACCCAACGTACGCGATCACCTCGTAGTCGATATGATAGCGCAACTTTACGTTCAGCTTTCAGCGTCAGCATGTCTTCCAAAACGATACTATCTTGGGGAATGTGGCTGAGTAGTATTTCATTGGGAATTTCATGTGACATATAATACTGAGCTAAAAATGAAGACAAGACGGATTCTTCGGTATTGATATGTTCATCTCCTAATGAAGATGATTCAAACATTTCTGCTGAATTTATCAATTCACCATCTAAAGCCTCGTGATCACTATCACGATAGACCTTCGGTAATTTAGGAAAGAAGTTTTTATTACCTAAATTATTACCTTTACGAATGGTTAACACCTGGACACTGGCAACATTTGAGGCCAGCTGTATGGCGATCACATCTACATTCGATTGACCTCCATTACTGATACTTTGCTGCTGTGTAATTTGTCGGAGTTGTTCAATCGTATCGCGATAGCTTGCAGCCTGCTCAAACTCCAAATTTACTGAAGATTGATCCATTTGAATCACCAATTCATCAATAACTTGCTGACTCTTACCTTTTAAAAAATTAACCGTATGTGAAACGCCTTTCAGGTAGTCTTTTTCAGTAATTTCCTTAGTACAAGGAGCTGTACAACGCTTTATTTGATATTGTAAACAAGGTCGTGAGCGATTTCGATAGTAGCTATTTTCACATTGCCTTACCTGAAATAATTTTTGCAATAAAACCAAAGTCTCTCTTACTGCGTTAGCACTAGGATATGGACCAAAATATTGACCTTTCCCTTTCTTAGCGCCACGGTGAAAGCTTAAACGTGGAAACTTATCCTTAGATAAATAGATATTTGGATAGCTTTTATTATCCTTGAGTAGGACATTGTATCGAGGCTGATGCTTTTTAATCAGATTACTTTCAAGGAGTAATGCTTCTGCCTCAGATGCAGTAATGGTTACTTGCACATCGCAAATCTGTTTCACCATTGAAAAAGTGCGAGAATTGGCAATATTATCGCGGAAATAACTAGAAACACGATTTTTTAGGTCTTTGGCTTTACCCACATAAAGAATTTTTTTATCTGCAGATAACATTAAGTAAACACCAGGCTTATGCGGTACAGTTTTTAAAAAACTGACATTATCAAAACTTTGGTTTGGGTTCTTTACACTCATATTTTTACGGTATTGACTGTAATTATAACAACAGTGTTGGAGATCAATTGAAATTCAAAGATTGTTTTCATCGCATTTTGGATTGTAACAATAAAGCCTGAACGGTAGTCTTCTTGTTAAGAAAAGTGTTTTTCTAATTGCAATTGAATGAACACACCAAGAATACCCTCAAAAAGTAGGGGGGTGTCATTTTTTATAAATTATTACGGCTAAATATAGCTAGTTTAGTTTACATCATCGTTTTAAAGATTAAATTACTAAAGCATCAATACCTGATGAGTGCCGACCCCCAAGTAAAGCCGCCGCCAAAAGCCTCAAGTAAAATAATTTCACCTCGCTTGATTCGACCATCTCTAACAGCAACATCTAATGCCAAAGGTACTGAAGCAGCTGAAGTATTTCCATGTTCATGAACAGTTACAACAACTTGGTCCATAGACATTTTGAGTTTTTTTGCAGTAGCTTTAATAATTCTAATATTGGCTTGATGTGGTACCAACCAATCAATATCAGATTTTTTCATATTATTATGTTCTAAGGTTTCATCCACAATACGACCTAAAGTATTGACAGCAATTTTAAAAACCTCATTACCTTTCATTTCCATAAATACGCCAGCTTCATCAGATAAATCAGGGTCTGATGAAACACCACTGTTTGTTTTGAGAAGCTCTTTATATTGCCCATCTGCATGAAGGTGAGTTGAAAGAATCCCTTCATCTTTATCTGTTGCTTCTAAAATAACAGCACCTGCGCCGTCAGCAAATAATATACTAGTACCTCTGTCGGTCCAGTTAGTGATATTCGACATAGTTTCAGCACCAATAACCAAAACGCATTTATTAGAACCACTTTTTATAAACTTATCGGCAATACCTAAAGCGTATACGAAGCCAGTACATACCGCTTGAACATCAAATGCGGTACAGCCTCTAATTCCTAATCTTTGCTGTAAGATACAAGCAGTACTTGGAAAGACAAGATCTGGCGTGGTGGTAGCGATTATGATTAGGTCTATATCTTCAATGGCGATAGCAGCCATATCTATTGCGTTACGAGCAGCAATCTCAGCTAGATCGCACGTCGTTTGGCCTTTTTCAGCTATATGACGTTTTTCAATCCCTGTGCGTTCAACAATCCACTCATGACTTGTATCAACCATTTTCTCAAGGTCATGATTAGTTAATACTTTTTCAGGCAAATAGCTTCCTGTACCTGTAATTTTCGAATTCATCTTTTACCCAAATCTGAGATATATTTTTTATTATACTATTTATTTGAATGAGAGGATTTTATTATTCGTAAAATTTTTTATCAACTTGATGATTTAATAACACATTCATTTTGTTAAATGCTTATCTAACTGTGCTTCTATACGATCAGGCACCTTTTCAATGACTGCTTTCCGAGCAATTCCTATAGCATTTGCAAATGCTACATCGTCCGCACCACCATGGCTCTTAACTACGATTCCCTTCAAGCCAAGGAAGCTTGCACCGTTATATTGTCGGTGATCGAAACGTTTTCTAAATGACCTAATCACAGGCAGTGAAATAAGCGCAGCAAATTTTGCATAAAGTGACTTGGTATAGCCTGCTTTAATCTCTTCAGATAGCATTTTTGCTAAGCCTTCAGTGGTTTTTAAAGCAACATTTCCGACAAAGCCATCACAAACGATAACATCTACATCACCATGAAAAATATCATTGCCCTCTGCAAAACCGATATAATTAAACGCACCATTTTGAAGTCGATCATGAGCAGCCTTCACTTGCTCATTACCTTTCATATCCTCTGAGCCGATATTCAACAGCCCAACACGTGGCTTATCTACACCATCAATAGCATGCACAAGTTCAGAACCCATAATGGCAAACTGGTACAAATGCTCTGAAGTTGAATCGATATTTGCGCCTAAATCGAGCATATAAGTATGACCTGAAGCTGCAGGTATAGCAGCACAGATTGCTGGTCGGTCAATACCTTTTAAGGTGCGTAGTACAAATCTACCCGTAGCCATTAACGCGCCAGTATTACCTGCACTTACTGCGGCATTTGCGCGACCTTCTTTAACTAAATTAATAGCTACGCGCATAGAGGAATCTTTCTTAAACCGTAGAGCTAATTTAGGTGAGTCATCCATGTTCACCACTTCAGAGGCATGCTGAATGATTAATCTTTCGCTCGTACTTTGCTTGTGTTTTGTAAGCTCTTGATTAATCGAGGTTTCGTCACCTACTAAGATTAAAGCTGTGTCATCATATTTTTTAAGAAACACGATTGCTGCAGGGATAGCAGCCTCTAAACCATTATCCCCGCTCATTACGTCAATTGCGACTGTATGTAGTGATGCCATTAAGCTAAAACCATTATGTTAAACAAATTGATGAAAAGCTAATTACGCTGAATTTCGTATGACCAGATTATACATACGAAAAATCGCGAAACGAAGTTCGCGATTTAAATTTAAAGTCTTAAAACAATTAGACGTTTATTCGTCTTCGTCGTCTTCAACTTCTACTGCAGATGCGATAACTTGACGTCCACGATAAAATCCATCAGGAGTCATGTGATGACGAAGATGAGTTTCACCTGATACTTGATCAACTGATAATGTTGGATTACTTAGCGAATCATGTGAGCGACGCTGCCCTCTTCTTGAACGCGTTACTTTACTTTTTTGTACTGCCATGGGATCTCTCCGTAATGTTAAAGTTAGTCAATGCTATTAAGTAGTAAAAAGAACAGCTCGACTAGTATATTAATTAAGTTTTAAATCTTTTAAAGCAGCAAACGGATTATCCTCTTGCTCCTCTTCTATAAATTCATCTCCAGGCAAAGCTTCAATAAGCGCTTTTGCTGGTTCGCAATCGTCATGTGAAATCACAATCGGCATTGCTAATAAAATTTCATCTTCGATAAAATCTTGTAAAAATAATTTTTGATCTTCAACCAGCCAGATATCGAAACTCTCTTGAAATCTTTCTGCTTGCTCATCACTACTAACCAAAACAACTTCTAGGTTTGAATCAATAGTTAAATCGGTCGACTCTAAACAGCGATTACATATCATTTGTAATTCTGCTTTTATGTTCCCTTTTATTACGGGTAGTCGAGTATCAGTTCTTGTGAATTCTAGATTCACCTCTATCAAGTTATCATTATTTTCAGAAAATAATAAATCTTTTAAGCGAGTAAAGTCTTCTTGAGGTATTCTTCCCTCAAATAAACGACCTTGATCAACAAGCTTAAAAGGGTCTACCTCAACAGGTAAACGTTGAATAGTACTGTTACTCGACATAAGAGCGGAATTATAAGAAGCTTACCCCCCTCATGTAAAGCTTTATTAGATACACTTAATGCTTTTTATGGATTTTATTGGGCTAAAAATCAATTTATTCAGCATTTATCAATTATCAATGAAATAAATACAAATATCATCATGAAAAATTACTCTCCACAAATCATTTTGGGATCTACTTCCCCCTTCCGAAAAGAATTATTACAAAGACTACATGTAGACTTTATTACCGATTCACCTGATATTGACGAAACACCATTAAACAATGAATCTCCTGAAAATTATGTCCAAAGACTTTCTTTAGAAAAAGCTAAAGTGGTTGCAAAACGACATTCTAATGCTTTAGTTATTGGGTCAGATCAATGCTCTGTACTTGAAGGGAGTATTCGTGGAAAACCACACACACATGAAAATGCCGTGAAACAACTTAGTGAAAGCTCTGGAAAAAGGGTTAGCTTCTTAACTGGATTGTGTTTATACGATACCGAAGAAAATTCTTACCAATTAGAGATGGTTCCGTTTCACGTTGATTTTAGAGACCTCAGCGCAAACGAAATCGAATCATACCTTATAGCCGATAAGCCTTACTCTTGTGCGGGAAGCTTTAAATCAGAAGGCTTGGGGATAGCGCTTTTTGAAAAACTACAAGGAAATGACCCAACAGCTTTAGTGGGACTTCCTTTAATTTGTTTATCGCAGATGTTAAGAAATAAAAAAATCTCAATGCCTTGAGGTCTCTTTTTTAGATAAATCATTTTAAAATGATTAATCTAAAAAAGACGAAATGTAGGAGCCATTCAGTTTAGGTTAAGCAAAAAAGGGGTATTTTACTTGTTATAGTTTTGGCCACCCACCAAAAGTAACTAATAATACTAATAAATATGAAATTAAAACCCCCCTTAAATTTTGCTTGTATAACTATTTTTTCAATATTTATCTTTTTGTCTGCAAGTGCTGCTACAGATACTTCTGAAATAAATATCTCACATACTTATACCCCTTTTGTCTCTTTAACAGGTACTGCGCCCGGCTCATCGCGATTCTATGACAATAGTGATGTTATCTTTTTTGTTTTTCCTGTACTTACAAACTTGGGAACTATGGGACTACAGTCAAATATTGAAGGAATGTGCGACCTTAATTTCACAACAGCAAATAATTTCGAATTACTACATACTGTTAATGCTAATAGTAGTTTTGGAAATTACAGTATTCAATACCGAAACACTACTTTTGATCAAAGTAACAACCCACAAATTCAACTACCATGTACTAGCAATCCAACAGATTTAGATTTTATTATGAATGGGTTTTCTTTGAATGGTATAAACGGATTCATTGATTCTGGTATATACCAAGACGTTATATCAGTAGTTGTTACAACTCAATAGAGCCTATAGCTTTAGCTAAGCTGGATTATCTATATCTATAAATTCATGCAACAAACCAAACTTAGCAGCTACATGTTCCCCTAAAGCCATTGCGCCATACCTTTCAGTTGCGTGATGACCAGCAGCAATATAATGCACACCCATTTCTCTTGCAACATGCACGGTATGTTCAGATATTTCTCCACTGATGTAAGCATCAACTCCTGCTTCAGCAGCTTGATGAATCCAGTTTTGAGCACCACCAGTACACCAAGCTACTTTTCGAATAGCGTGATCTCCCCCACTAATTAATGTTGGTTTTCGCAGTAGAGATTTCTCAATATTTTCACCAAATTTTTCTAGGCTAATATATTCAGGTAATCGACCATAATTTCCCACACCTTGCTTATCCATTACATCTTCGATCTGAATATCAAGTCGTTTGGCAAGTTGGGCATTATTCCCCATTTCTGGATGAGCATCTAAAGGCAAGTGATAGCCAAGCATACTAATATCATTATCCATGAGCAACTTAAGACGCTTGTATTTCATCCCTACGATACGAGGATCTTCCTTATCCCAGAACCAACCATGATGAACCAAGATGGCATCTGCTTTTTTCTCAATAGCCGTTTCTATGAGTGCTTGAGTCGCGGAAACACCAGTGACTATTTTTCTTATATCTGCTTTACCCTGGACCTGTAAGCCGTTAGGCGCATAATCATCAAAGCTTTTACTATTTAAAATACCATCAATATAGTTTGTTATCGTTATTATTGATTCCATAATCAATGCTTCCTTTTGAATAAAATACCAAGAGCCAGAATTAAACTCATCAATAATATAATAAGCCAATTACCCCATCGTACATAAGGTGTTGAGCCTTTCATTAGTTGAACTTGGTGAGTAATGATACTCTTAGAATAAATTGGAGCAGTCGCTACGACTTTCCCTTTCTCATCGATGATACCAGCTGGTCCGTTAGTGGTAGAGCGAACCATATAGCGCCCCATTTCTAAAGAGCGCATTCTAGCTATCTGCATATGTTGATACGGCTCTAGTGAACCTGTAAACCAACCATCATGAGTGACATTAATTAATAAGTCTGCCTCGGGGAGACCCGTTATCATTTCTGCACCAAATGCACCTTCATAACAAATAGTCATTTGCGCTACATAGTCGTTAATTTTTAAAACACCATTACTCAAGCCTTGAGCGACATTATCGTAAGGTAACTGAATCCAGTTTTCGAGCCAACGTAGATATTTTAATAGAGGTGTATATTCACCAAAAGGTACCAAGTGTCTTTTTGAGTAAATTGAACGATTATCAGCTGTAATTGCCAACACGCTATTTTCAACGCCTTGCGCTTCATTGACATAAAACCCACCTAACAATATAGCTTTATTAGTTCCTTTCAGTGAATTTTGCAAGGGAGTAATCACTGAATCCATATGCCGACTAAAAGAATCAAATAGTGCCGTCTCTGGCCAAACAATTAAGTCGCTCTGACTACTCTTACGAGTCATTTCTTTGTATAACTCAACTGAAGGCAATAGACTTGAGGACTGAAGTTTTACTTCTTGAGGTATATTAGATTGCAACACACTGACTGTTAGAGCTTTTCCTGTTTTTGCAGTCCAATTAACTTTCGACAATGTAAAAGATACACCTACCAATAACACAATAATAAAAGCAGATAAGACTCTTACCGAAGTACCCATATGCTCTTCAACAAACACTTTATTACTAACCATTTGGGTTTCAGGATCTTGTTTTATATGTACCGCACGCCTTACTGAATTACCCAAATAAAAACTCAATAAAGCTCCTGATAACAAAGAGCAAACTAAGCTAACACCGAGTACTCCTGTAATTGGTGCCACCGCAGAAAATAGCGAATCGATTTGTGTATTACCTAAGAACAACCAAGGAAAACCAGTGAGAAACCAAGTTCTAATCCATTCAGTCATTACCCATGATGCAGGGAAAAATACCAACAAACGCAAAAATAAAGAATGCTTACGAAATAAGGAAGCTATTAGTCCAAATAATCCCGTACTAAATAAAGCAACAAAAATGACAAATAATGCAGTACCTAAAACGGCAACCACAATATGGGCATTCGCATAGAAATATAAACTATAAAACGGCCAAGAAGTCCCTGCACCAAAAAAACCGAGTCCATAGACCCAACCCAATTTAAAATATTGAGACTTAGTTTTCGCTTTCGTTAATGCATAAAAAAGTATTGCAGGACAAAACCATGCGAGTGGATAAAGCGTGAAAGGAGCAAATGCAAATATTGTTAACACACCAGCAAGTAAGACTGTTAGATACAACCATTTCGAAAGGCGCGTATGTATATTTTCATCATAATCCATCGATGATTAAAACTGAATATCTAAGGTAGGTAAATTGAATGTAGATTCAATCAAAAGGGATTGTAGTAAACGCAGCATGTTAATTAATTTTATTGACTTCTAAAAGCTGGATTTTTCGACCATCACTACGCAATACTTTAAATTGAAAAGGCCTAAGTATCACCTCTTCACCTTGTTGAGGGATTTTTCCTGCCTTTTGAGACACTATACCACCAATGGTGTCATAACCCCTGTCAGACATATCGCATTTAAAGTATTCGTTGAATTCCTCAATTTCCGTTTTCGCCTGAACGGTAAAACGTCCATCACTTTGAGCGCGAATATTATGCTTTTCATCTACATCATCGTGCTCATCATCTATATCACCGACGATTTGCTCTAAGACATCTTCAATGGTTACTAGACCTGATGTTCCTGAGTATTCATCAACAACAATAGCCATGTGGTTTCGGCTATTTCTAAATTGGCTTAGTAAGGTATTCAATTGCTGACTTTCAGGCACAAACGAAGGGTGTCTAATAATATCATCTATATCAAACGACTCTTCATTACCAACATACTTCAGAAGATCTTTGGCGAGTAAGATACCCTCAACATCATCTTTATCATCATCAAATACAGGATACCTAGAATGACCCGCATCTAAAACAACATTCAAAATATCGTGAAAACTATCATGAATTTGTAAGAACCGAATATTCGCTCGTGGAATCATGATGTCACGTACTTGCAGCTTATCAACCTGCATAACACCTTCCAACATACTCAGAGACTCTGTCGCGATAATATTGTTCTTTTGGGACTGACGAATTTCATCAATCAACTCTTCATGAGTACTAACACTGGTATCAATATTTTTTCTGATCCATCTTTGCCACCAAGGGCGTTTATGTATTTTATTTGTATCTGAATTATTCATTATCGTTATTTTATATAAGGATTTACAAACCCTAACTGCTCCAAAATGCTAATTTCTAAGGTTTCCATTTCAAAAGCCTCCGCTTCATCAATATGATCAAAACCTTGCAAATGTAATACCCCATGTATTATTAGATGCGCCCAATGAGAAGTAACTGATTTACCCTGTTCTGTAGCTTCTTTATGCATCAGTGGTTCACAAATAACCAAATCTCCAAGGTGACTATTTTGCTCAATTAGATCCGCTATATCCAGCATAAATTCAGGCACCTCATTAGGAAATGAAAGGACATTTGTTGGGCCTACTTTCTCTCGATAGGTTTGATTTAAATCTGCACTTTCATTTTCATCAACAATGCGAATTAATACCGATAGACTATTTTCAAACGCTTTCTTCTTAGTTGAACTCTGTACTGCTGCTTGACACCAAGATTGGATCTCAGATAAATCGGGAAGAGATTGAAACTCATTGGGATTTTGTAAATCAACCCTAAGACTAAAATTAGCGTCTATATTACTTTCTGACTGATCAAACTTTTCCATTGAATTTATTTTGATTCGTGCTGTTCGTATAGATCAACGATTTTCTGAACCAAAGTGTGTCTTACTACATCTTTTGATTCGAAAAAGGCAAATCGAATATCCTTAACACCTTGAAGAATACCAATCACATGTTTTAAGCCTGACATCTGGCTACTGGGTAAATCAACCTGTGTAATATCGCCAGTTACTACCGCGGTTGAACCAAAACCCAAACGCGTTAAAAACATTTTCATTTGTTCTTTAGTGGTATTTTGTGCCTCATCCATAATAATAAATGAATCATTCAAAGTACGACCACGCATATAAGCTAATGGTGCAACCTCAATAACATTTTTTTCAATGAGTTTATCAACCTTCTCAAAGCCTAACATTTCATATAAAGCATCGTACATAGGCCTTAGATAGGGGTCGACTTTTTGAGATAAATCACCAGGCAGAAAACCTAGTTTTTCCCCCGCTTCTACCGCAGGACGAACCAAAATAATTCGCCTAACTTCATCACGTTCTAATGCTTCAACTGCACACGCTACGGCCAAATAGGTTTTGCCCGTTCCTGCTGGACCAATACCAAAAGTTAAATCATGAGTTTGTACGCCACGAATGTAGTAGTTTTGATTTGGTCCACGTCCTCTAATTAAACCTTTTCTCGTATGAATACTAACGGGAGCGCTCTCGTCATCAACAGTTGTTTTTATCACACGCTTTTCATCCACAGTATTTTCATGATTACTTTCTTGTAAATACAGGTGGATCTTTTCAGGTGCTAATTGTTCTTTTGCTGTTACAGAATAGAGTTCTTGCAATAGATTAATCGTTTTTTGAGCAGCAAGCGGTAAGCCTTTAATTTGAAATTGAAAACCACGGTTACTAATTTCAACATCGAAATGCTTTTCAAGCTGACGCAAATGCTGGTCAAATTGCCCACATAGATTAGTAAGACGGAAGTTATCTTCAGGTTCAAGATGAAGCGTTAGAGAATGGCGCTTGGGATCAGTGACGGTGTTTTCACCATCTACAGGGTTAACTGCTTTTGAGGTTTTCAAATGTTTTCGTACATCCTTTTTGAGAATTAAAGACCTTTCTTGCTAATTACATGGCTAGAATTTACTAATAATTAATTCTAGCATGAAATATTATTGCTGGTGATGAAATAAGCAATTTTGCTTGATATGCGATAAAGCCGTTTGAGCGCTAATAATGGCCTCAGAATTCAAATATGATACTACCACCTCTGAAAAACGCTCAAAAAGGTGGGGGGTGTCATTCAAAAGAGTATTTATTGCTGTTATTAACAAACAGACTAATAACAGCAACATACTTATCTTTAGTTAATTAAATCAACTTCAAATAAGCTTATCTAAATGTTTGACAGTCTTGAATTCGGCCGTTTTTAACACCACGAGCAAACCATTCCATACGTTGTTTAGAACTACCGTGCGTGAAAGTATGTGGAATCGCAAAACCTTGAGCTTGTTTTTGCAAACGATCATCACCAATGGATGCCGCTGCAGTAAGAGCTTCTTCTAAATCACCTGGCTCTAAAGCACCAAATAGCTTTTGCTGATAATGCGCCCATATTCCTGCATAGCAATCTGCTTGTAGCTCTACTTTAACTTGTAGTGCGTTTCCTTCAGTGCCTCTAACAGACTGTTTCGCTCTTTGCACTTTATCCAAAGTACCTTCGATATTTTGAATATGATGACCGATTTCATGAGCAACAACATAAGCTTGAGCAAAATCTCCACCTGCACCATGCTTATGCTTAAGATCGCTAAAAAAGCTCAAATCGACATACACTTTTTGATCACCAGGGCAATAAAATGGCCCCATACGTGAGTCTGCTGGCCCACAACCACTGCTAGTTGCATCTCTATATAAAACCAATTCTGGTGTTGGATAGCGCTGTCCTGCTTGTTGGAAAATCTTCCCCCAAACAACCTCAGTATCTGCCTTAACCGTTTTAATAAAAGCAGCTTGTTCGTTATCAGCACTTTCATTCGCAGGCTTAGAACCACCGCTTCCCATAAATGATGGAGCAAGAAAATAAACTGCTGCGCCTATTCCAACAACACCTAAGCCAAGTTTCGATTTCAACAATGGCTTAACTAGAGGCCACAAGAACATTAATGTGCCAATAGAGGGTAAACCACGTCCACCGCCACCGCTTCGTCCAGAACTAGAACGTCTGTCATCTACATTTGAGCTTTGTTTTCTATCACGCCATTTCATAATTTCTTCCAGTCCTTACTTTAAAGTACTCTAATAACTCTTAACTTTCCCAACTAAATTATCTGTTTTAATTTAGCGGTTAAACTTGCTTGCCACGTAGCGAGTTCGGTTGTGCTTCAGTAATTTCTACCATTGCAAAATCGCCGATCAAAGAATGATCACCATCAAAATTTACAATCCTATTGTTTTCTGTTCGTCCAGCCACTTGATCGCCACGCTTTGACGCTCTTTCAACCAATACTTTTTGCACCGTACCAACCATCTTTTGACTAATCTCTTGCTCCATTTCAGTGATACGTTGCTGCAATCGATACAAGCGCGTTTTCTTCACTTGCTCAGATACATCATCTTCAAAAGATGCAGCCGGAGTACCAGGGCGAGCACTGTAGATGAAGCTAAAGCTTTTATCGAAGCCTACATCCTCGATCAACTTCATCGTATCTTCATAATCTTTATCGGTTTCACCTGGGAAACCAATAATAAAATCAGATGACAAACTAATATTAGGACGAATTTCACGTAATTTTCTAATTTTTTGTTTGTATTCAACAGCCATGTGTCCACGTTTCATCGCGGCCAAAATTCGATCAGATCCACTTTGAATAGGTAGATGTAAGTGATCAACAAGTTCAGGGACTTCAGCATATGCTTGAATCAAACTATCACTGAATTCAACAGGATGTGACGTGGTATAGCGAATACGATCAATGCCATCGACAGCGGCAACGTAGTGAATCAAGGTCGCCAAATCAGCAATTTCACCATCGTGCATGGTGCCACGAAATGCATTTACGTTCTGACCCAATAGGTTAATTTCTCGCACGCCCTGCTCCGCAAGTTGTGCTACTTCGGTAATAACATCATCAAATGGACGGGAGATTTCTGTTCCACGCGTATAAGGTACAACGCAAAAAGTACAATACTTGCTACAGCCTTCCATTATCGAAACAAAAGCACTGACACCATCAGCTTTAGGTTCAGGCAATCGGTCAAATTTTTCGATTTCAGGAAAAGTGATATCAATCACGAATTCTTTTTTTGCTTTTGATTCGGCAACCATTTCAGGAAGACGATGAAGCGTCTGCGGACCAAATACCACATCAACTACTGGCGCACGTTGACGGATCGCTTTACCCTCTTGACTCGCAACACAACCACCTACACCTATAATCACATCAGGATTTTTCTCTTTATATTTTCTCCAACGACCTAATTGATGAAACACTTTTTCCTGTGCTTTTTCACGAATCGAACACGTATTAAGAAGTAGCACATCAGCTTCTTCTGCATTGTCAGTCAATTCCATTCCATCTGAATCATTAAGCACATCCAGCATTTTTGCTGAATCATACTCATTCATTTGACAACCGTGGGTTTGAATAAAAATCTTACCAGCCATATCAGGGCATCTCTATTAATTTACAACATTTATAACCGAACACTATTATCCGTTATGTTGTATTGCTTGTCATCAAAACTATAACAGCCTTATAGAGTAACGATATAATTAAAATATTCATTGTAGAGCAGTTACTTAGAACATATAACTTAATGTTGATTATTTGATATCCCTGTAAATTTACGATAAGATAAGTCAGGCTCTATTACAGAGTGGTATAAAACTTGGGCGGTTTTGTACTAAAACAAAGGGGAAAACACTATGAAACACTTATCGCTTTCGGCGCTAATAGTGGCTACATTAATATTCTTTGATGTATCACTCACAATGGCTTATGCCGATACTAAAGTTACTATTTTCAAAGTTAATAAAGTATCACCACAAAATACTTTAAAAATGCGCGCATGGCCGAGCACCAAATCAAGAATTAAAGTTAAGCTTCCATACAATGCTAAAGATCTCACGGAAACGGGTAAAGAACGCATAATTTCTGGGAACAAATGGATCGAAGTTAACTGGCAGAAAAACAAGGGCTGGGTTAACGCTCGTTACCTTGCCAAAACTGGGGTGTTATTACATGCCAATAAAAATACTTCGCGTAATTCGAATGCATCTGTAGCGACTTCATCAAGCATATCAAGAGTATTATCAAACCCTCCCGTAGAATCTCTGAACGATCGTCCTCAAGAGTTAGCGGGAGATCGCTATGATCAATCACTTGATGAACCAACAGCTGAAAAGGTTTCTTATTCAGAATCAAAGAAACGCAATAGCAATCAAGAAATTTTATCCTGTAACGGAAAGACCCCTACTTATTGGAATATCAAACTTGATATGTCAAAACAAAATATGCAAATCAAGTTTCCGCAAAAAGCAGGATATAACGTACCTATTAAATATCACGCGTGGGCAACACCTAATAAATTACGCATGAATATCGGTGGCACTAAAGGCCGTAATATCATTGATGTAAATTTAGAAAAGACTAATGCCTGTTTTAATGACATGACTCGAAGCGCATTGGCGTATGAAGTTAAAGCCACCATAAATGATCAATATTATTCAGGATGTTGTCAAACGATTAACAACTAATGAAAAAAACTCTCCTCTCTAGAAATTAGTTATCATTCACAAAAACGCCCGCATAATGCGGGCGATTTTGTGAATGTAGTAAACATCTTTATGTATTTCAAAAAGGGAGTTCGGGTAAGGTTAAATATTTCTATTTTGTAAAGATATTAAGTGTTTGTTATATATAGTTATTTAAAACCAAATTAATAAATTGAGTGCTTTTTTGTTAAGTTAGGGTCATATTTTTGTTTAAATGACAGCAGCTAACTTTATTTATAAAATATTTTGTAAAGACCTATCTTTACAAAAATCATAAAAAGCAAATTGATATTTAAGTACAAATTACTTTCATGTACTAAGCGTACAGCGAGAAACATCATCTAACTAATTTTTTTCAAATGATCTGAAATTTATTTTTAGTCTTTATGTATATTCTTAAAGAACCCCAGGATGTTCCTAATGATGACAGTCAATCTAAATAGATCAGTAATCTTCAAGTCAAAATAAAAGTCAGCATTATTATTACCATCAGTTTCATTTTTCATTTTTTTGCCCTACATGCTTTAAGATAGTTCTAATAATGAACAAATTTCATAGTCTATTTTTATAAATCCTTATGTTTCCCTATATTTCCTGAACTTTTCAAACTGGTTTATTTAAAGTATTTGTAGTGAAATTTTTGACAGCTTTCTTCATCCCATTTTTTCCCCTCAATAATTACAATATTTTCGTCATTTATACTCGTTTTAACACCTGCAATATTTATACTATTTTTGCGTATTGTAGCCTTAATAAAAGTCCAAAGTTCCTTTGTAGATGGCAAACATTTATTAACTGATTCAAAATGATGTACACACTCAATAGCATAATAAACAGTATCAGCTTTAATAGACTTTGGCTGGGTGAACTCAATAGGTCTTTTAGTATTCGGATTTTTTGAAAGACAACTCATTGCAATACTTGAAACAACTGGATTCTCTTCACTTTTTTGTAAAGTTATTACTTCTTCCTTAAGTTCAATGATCAACCCTTCAAGTCTTTTAGTATCTTCGTTTTTACTTGTATTCTTCTTTGGAGGTGGAAAGTAGTCTGTAATATCAATAGGCGGGGATAAAATATTATTTTCAACTAGAAACGATCTCTCTACTTTTTTACGGTCTGATATTGAAGGAATTACGCCTGAATCAATCAATGCTTGATCAATGTTTCTATATTGATGAATATCATTTAATGCGGTATTTATTGCATCCGTCTTAGATAGGTATAAATCTTCTCCACCAGCCACTCTTGCTAGCAATGTATCTAATT
>CALFUP010000252.1 GCA_937929875.1 uncultured Cocleimonas sp.
ACTACCCGAACCAAAACGAGTTTCGATATAGCCTTCTGCGTTTAGCTGTTCATAACAATTCACCACGGTATTACGAGATACCCCGAGTGTTTTCGACAATTCTCTACTAGAAGGTAATTTTTCCCCTGCTTGGTATTCACCTGACATTATCGATTTACGCAAACTGTCGTATAAACGTCGATAAAGAGAAGAGTTACTATCTGCTAGATTATTCAGTTTTATCATGTAAACACATCAGTAAAAGCAAAAGTGGTTCTGTATAAAATCACAATAATGGATCTTTAAGCAAGCCAATTTTTATTCATAATGAGTTTGTGAAACAACAAATATCATAAGTTACTGAAGAATAAGCGTGGTATACGAACTTATAGGTTAATTAGAAATGAACGATACATTTAATTTCCAACCAAAACTTCTAGGCGCAAATATTTCTATACGGCCTTTAGAAGAAGGCGACTTTGATGAGCTTTTCGCTTGCGCTTCTGACAAACAAATCTGGGCAGGCCATCCGCATCCTGATCGATACAAATTATCAGTGTTTCGTCCGTATTTTAAAGCGGCAATGGAATCAAAAACCTGCATTGTTATCGACAATCATTCTGGAAAGATCATAGGCTCAACACGATATTACTTATCGAGCGCAATACCTGATGATATTTCAATTGGTTATACCTTTCTTGTTCGAGAGCATTGGGGTGGAAAAACCAATTATGAGCTTAAAAAACTAATGCTTGATTACGCGTTTAGTTTTTTTGCGAATGTTTGGTTTCATGTTGGCAACAGCAATATTCGATCTCAGAAAGCGGTACTTAAAATTGGTGCTACTTATATCGGTGAAGAAATCTTGGATATTTCGTCGAAAAGCGAGTCTTGGTGCTGTTACAAAATTGATAGAGAAACATGGTAATCATTGTAGGAATTTAAAAACAGCCAATTATTTAGAGTTCGTTGAATTGGTTTATTAAAAGCACACCCCTCTACTTTTTAACACTATTTAGAATAAACAAAGCATCTTAATGCGCTCAAGGTACATCTAATGATTCCAATAGAAACACTGATACTTTTTCTTATGACCACGTTTGTTGTAGTACTTTCGCCAGGCCCAGCAGCCATTGCGGTTACTGCCGAATCTGCATCAAATGGATTCAAGCGTTCGTTTTTGGTTATTTTGGGCATTGCCATCGCAAATGTTGTATTTTTCGTTTTATCCGCAACGGGAATCGCAGCACTTATCATTGCATCACATACGCTTTTTGCAGTTATTAAATGGGTGGGTGTCGCCTATCTCTTATATTTAGGGTTTAGTGCTATTTTTAGTGATGCAGGCCCTTTAAGTATTAATCCATCAAATAAAAAGAAAACTAGTCATTATAAAGTATTCTTAAAAGGCTTTGTTTTGGAGCTTTCTAATCCGAAAGCGCTTTTGTATTTTTCGGCTTTACTGCCTCAATTTATTGACATAACAATGCCAGTTTTTCCACAGTTGGCAGTTCTATGCTTGATAACACTCTGTATAGATTTGGCGTGTTATTCACTTTATGGGTATTTGGGCGTTAAATCAGTTAGCGCGGGAATCAAACCAAAATTGATAAAGCTAATAAATCGTTCTGCTGGCGCCATGTTAATTTTTGCTGGTTTGAAAATGGCATCAGTTGAAAATGAATAAATACAAAGGAGCAATTTATGCACATACCGAATAAATTTAATATCAGTGATGAAAAGGAAATCCACTCCTTTATTCAAGCAAATGCCTTTGGACAACTCATTTCAAATAAGGACGGACGATTAATCTGTTCACATATTCCACTTCTTTTGTCCGAAGATAAAACCAAGTTAATAGGACACTTAGCCAAAGTAAACCCGCAAGCTCAAGACATAGAAAATGAAGAAGTGCTGATTACATTCCAAGGAGCGCATGATTATATTTCACCGTCTTGGTATACAGGTCCGGGAGTACCAACGTGGAATTATCAAGCAGTGCATATCTACGGAGAGTGCAAAACCTTTGATGAACCAGAAGCCATGAAAGAGGTGGTGGATTCTTTAACGGCTAAGTACGAAGCGAGTTTTGATGAGCCATGGCAACCAAATTACAAAGCCGCGATGTTGGGTGCGATTATAGGATTTGAAGTCACAATTAATGATATTCAAGCGCAGTATAAACTCAGCCAAAACAAATCTGATCAAGATCGAGAGCAAGTGATTGCTGGATTAGAAAGCTTAGGCTCCAATGATTTAGTTAACGCAATGAAACGAATTTAATAAAAGACAGCTCTGTTGAGCACTCGTACTGAGCTTCGTCGAATTACTTGTGATGAGCCCGCCGAATCAGGTTCCAGAGCTATGTCGAAGGCCTGTATTGAGCAACGTCGAAATGACACCCCCCCACTTTTTGTTAGCTTTTCACTTAGGGTATTAACATGACACAACACAAAAACGATTTAGGCCAAGCAATTGGCGCACCTTTAACGGATTGGCAAGCATGCCAGCGCCCACCAAAAACTGCGATTCAAGGTAACTACTGTCGGGTAGAAACGCTAGATGTTGATAAACATGCTGAAGAACTCTTCCATGCTTATGCCAATGATAAGGATCAAAGCAATTGGACCTATTTACCCTATGGCCCCTTTAATGGCGAAAATGGTTTTGATGAGTTTAAAGTGTGGATAAATGCAACTTGTACGAGTGATGACCCACATTTCCACACCGTCATTGATTTAAAAAGCAACAAAGCCGTAGGCATCGCCAGTTTAATGCGAATCGAGCCACACATTGGCGTGATCGAAGTAGGGCATATCCACTTCTCACCCTTAATGCAACGCACGCCCGTATCCACTGAAGCACTCTATTTGTTAATGAAACGAGTATTTGATGAATTAGGCTACCGCCGTTATGAATGGAAGTGTGATTCATTAAATACACCTTCATGCAACGCGGCAAAACGCTTAGGTTTTACCCCAGAAGGCATATTCAGGCAGGCAACCATGTATAAAGGTCGAAACCGCGATACTGCTTGGTTCTCCATACTCGACAGCGAATGGCCTGCACTAAAATCAATGTTTGAGGCGTGGTTAAAACCAGATAATTTTGACGAAGTTGGACAGCAGATTAATTCACTTCACAGCTATTCACCGAAAACAAACGTAAAAGGATAAGAAAAATGAATATCACAGTAAGCCATTTAAGCGAAGCAGACAAAGAAGACTGGCAAACACTTTACTACAGTTATGCCGAGTTTTATAAAGTGCCGATGAATCAAACTATTTTAGATACCGTGTGGTCATGGATTCACAATGAACATAAAGAGTTTTACGGCTTAATCGCAAAAGACCAAAATGGCCAAGCACTGGGTTTAATGCACTGTCGAGCAATGGCATCACCATTACGCGGAGCTGAAGTAGGCTTTCTCGATGATCTATTTGTAGTACCAGAAGCACGAGGTACGAATACAGTAGATGCGCTTTATGCTGATTTAAATAAATTAGGTAAACAAAAAGGCTGGCCATTTATCCGTTGGATTACTGCCGATAACAATTACCGCGCCAGAAACGTCTACGACAAAATTTCTGAAAGGACGTCTTGGGTGACTTATCAATTACCGATAAAGTAAATTAAAATGCAGTGTTCTAAGCCTGCTTAAGTGCCTATGCTGTGCTTGTCGAAGCAACACCCCCCCACTTTTTAGCTAAAAAGTAGGGGGGTGTCATATCAACTCTCTTTATATTTACAGTAAAGCGTCTTTCAGTTTAGCGAAATCTAATTGCTCTAAATACTGTTTTAAAACAGCCTCGTCTTCAAGCTTTTTACCAGTCACTTGCACTAAGATCTGTCCCGCTAAAACTAGGCTGATTTCAGTTTTCTTTTTATCTTTTTTAATCATACCTTTGGCTTTTTTGTAGCGATAAGGTTTTGTATTTTTTTGACCCGCCATCATCGCCGGATTTTTCATCATCATCGTCATCATTTGCATCATGGGTGAGTTAGCAAGAACTGATACTGTGACTCTTTCTTTGCCGCGTTGAAATTCTTTTTTCATTGTTGTGCCGCCACCCATCATCGACATAGCAACTTGGTTGTCTCTATTATTGCCCTCTTTTTCAGTCCAACCTTCTAAGGGCTGTGGTAGAAGTTTCTGCATTTCGTCCTGGTTTAACTGTTGTATTTGCGCAGTGACAAACTTCAACTCCTCTAAGGCCGTCTTGTAATCTTGCTCTTTGTAGGCTTCTAATCCAGCAGTAATTTGATCAGATATTTCATCAGCGTAAGCTGCGGTGCTGACTAAAGAACAGAGTATTGCCGCTGTTAATACCTTTTTAATTTTCATTATTTTTCCCTCATTCAATAATTACTTCACTGTAAAAAATATTACAGAATCAGGGATACGATATAATTTTTATTCATTATAAAATGTAAATTTGTCACTTTTTTGAAACATTCTGATGAATACTGCAATGAAAGCTAGTGGGCTTCTAAAATGTTGATGATTTCAAACTGCTGCTTCATGTTTGCATGATCAAGTGGTGTGTCATTATTATCGTCTGAAATGGTTTTATCTGCACCTGCATCAAGTAAGGCTTTCACTATTTGTTGATAAGTGGGATTACCATTTCCAAGAATGATTGCTTCAAGTAGTGCTGTCCAGCCGAGGTTATTCACTTGATCGATATCTATATCAGTTGTAACTAAGTATTTAACCACATCCAAATGACCATGATGTGCCGCGGGTGTTAACGCGGTCCCACCATAGCGATTAGTACTTTTTAAATCTGCACCTGCGGCAACCGTTAGCTTTAGAATTTCTAGCTTGCCTTCAGCGCCTGCGTATAAATAAGGACTGTCTTGTTTATTATCTTTGGCATTCACATCCGCGCCTGCTTCAATAAGAAGTTTCGCAGCCTCAATGGCATTGTGATGGGTGGCAATGAGTAACGCTGTCCTACCTTTTTCATCTCTACTTTCTAGCGAGAGTTTTTGCTTATTTTTATTAGTAATTTCTTTGGAAATTAATTGCCGCAGCAAAACAATATCGTTTTTTTTTGCTGCGGCAAACCATTGATTCAGAATGTTATTACTAAAAGCGTTATGGCTTGAAGTGTTCTGACTAAAAGCATTCTGATTCACCATTGCGGTATCAGCAGATACCTCGCTAACGGGCATAAGCCTAATTGTTTGGACGCTTACCAAAGCCATCAATACTATGTAAAAAAAGCGTTTAAACATCTACATCTAATAGCAGTTAATCATGAATCAATAACACTGAGGCACTTGCAATATAGCCTATTTAATACCAATAGCCGCAAGACCCGCAACAGCACACGCTGTATCAAGATGTCCGCCTGGCGCTCCACCTACTCCGATTCCACCTACTAATGCGCCATCTAGCTTAATTGGTAAACCGCCACCTAAAATAACTAAGCGTGAGTCCATATCGCGTAGTCCCGCTAAGCTTGGCTTCTCTTTGATTAGCTTTGCTAAGTCAGCAGTTGGTCTGCCCATGCTAGCTGAAGTAAAAGCTTTACCCGTACTGCTACCAACCGTGTGTGGGCCAGAACCATCGGCTTTAATTAAGACTTTAGTCTCACCAGAGCGAGCAACAATCGCCACACTTACGTTGTAGCCATCCGCTTTACATTTAGCTAAAGCTGCGTTTGCTGCTTTTTGTGCCATTTCAAGGGGTAAGTATTTAGCTGAAGGTAAATCAGCTGCTTGTGCGTT
>CALFUP010000253.1 GCA_937929875.1 uncultured Cocleimonas sp.
AGTGATGATAGGGGTTTAAAAATGACTCCTTTACACCCCCTACTTTTTTAACTGAGATTACGTTTTTGATTGTTAAAAACGTGAATAGAACTTATGCAAAGCTGACTGATATTCCGTTTTTTATTAAAAAATAACTAGAACGTGTACATTGGTAGCATAAATTTTACATAAATTACAGGCAAAAAAAAGCAAAGGATCATTCATCAAGAGCCGAGGCTTTGGTGATTGATGCTTTGCTAAATGCTCTCTAGGAGCAATAACCAAAGGAGGATGGTTTTGGTTTATCTCAGAACTGAAATACTTCAGTTTTCAGACATAATCTATTTCCAAATTGGGAAATAAATTGAAATTTAACGGTTACTTTTTTATTCTTTAACCTGAGTTCTGTCTTTTGAACTTATTCATAAATAGTTCAAACTGTGTTTCGTATTTCTTGCTGTTGAAAGAATAATATTCCTATTAAATAACTTCGACAAACGACAATTTTTCATTCATCGGTTAAGAAAAACTAACCCATGGTAAATATTGATCCATAGGTAATTAATAGTAGTCTTACTGTTCCCTTTAGTGGGAACAGTTATCGCAAAACGTGAATACGTTTTTAATGCTGATAAGCAGTCTGTGCTTTACTTAAAAAAGTAACTTTAAATAATAATTTGATTATTAGAATGCTTAAAGCAGCACCACATCAAATTGTTCTTGTGTGTATAAAGACTCGGCTTGAAAACGAATGGGCACACCTATGAACTCTTGCAGTTCAGCCAAGCTATCCGATTCCTCATCTAACAATAAATCTGTCACATCAAGCGATGCTAAAACTAATAATTCACGAGCATCAAATTGCCGTGCTTCGCGCAGTATTTCACGGAATATTTCGTAACAAACCGTTGTTGCTGTCTTGATATATCCTCGGCCTTCACAGGTTGAACATGATTCACACAAAATATGTTCTAATGATTCTCGAGTGCGTTTACGCGTCATTTCGACCAAACCCAGTGAGGATAATGTTGTCACTGAAGTCTTTGCAGGATCTGACTCTAAGGCTTTCTCTAAAGCTGCAGTCACTTGTTCTTTATGCTGCTCTTGCTGCATATCAATAAAATCTAAAATGATTATGCCACCGAGATTACGCAAGCGCAGTTGTCGGGCTAACGTCTGCGCGGCTTCAAGATTCGTTTTAAAAATAGTTTCTTCTAGATTTCTATGCCCTACATAGCCACCTGTATTCACATCAATCGTTGTCATTGCTTCAGTTTGATCAATAATCAAATATCCACCCGATTTGAGCGTGACTTTTCTTTTTAAGGACTTTTGGATTTCATCTTCAACCGAGTGGGTATCAAATAACGGACGCTTGCCTTCATACAATTCGATTTTATTGCTTAACTCAGGGATAAACGTTTGTGAAAACTCAATTAAACTTTGATGGGTAGTACTCGAATCAACTTTGATCGATTCAATATCTTCCGCGACTAGATCTCGCAAAACTCTTTGAACTAAAGGTAAGTCTGAATATATTTTACGCGTTTCTGTTTGTAAGTCAGAAGCATCATTGACCTTTTTCCATAATTTACTCAAAAATGAAATATCAGCCTTTATGGCTTCTTCGCTGATACCTTCTGCCGCAGTTCTCGCTATGTAACCAAACTTACCTAGCTTGCTGATCGCATTTGGGGGGCTGTCGTCATTGAGCAATTCCGCTTCTTGATTATCTTCTTGCCTGCCTGCTTCGATGGTCTCTTTTAAGCGTGTACGTTCTTCTTCATCTTCAATTTTACTGGATACACCAATTGTCTCAGTATCTGGCATTAACACAACATATCGGGAAGGAATGGTGACGTGCATCGTCAAGCGAGCGCCCTTTGTTCCCAGTGGGTCTTTAATCACCTGGACGAGGACATACTTTCCTTCGTGGAGTAAATGCGCGATGGGAAGTTGTTTTATTTCCTCTTCAGGCTCGTCATCTTTAAATATTTGAGCTTTTGGGAAGCGTAAATCAGAAGCATGTAAAAAAGCGGCTTTCTCTTGACCAATATCGATGAAAGCTGCTTCCATACCAGGCAAAACACGGCATACTTTTCCTTTGTATATATTACCAACTATCCCCTGACTAGAGCTGCGTTCAATCATCAACTCTTGCAAGATGCCATTTTCAAGCAACGCGACTCGAGATTCTTGAGGCGTTACATTTATTAGTATTTCTGCGCTCATGATACATCCTAAATTTTTAAGTTATTCTTTTGTAGCGCTTAATCACCTTAGGCATTGACACTATGGACTGATTTAGCGGACAACAGATGTTCTCTATTTAGTTTTTATTTTCTCCAAAAGATCTGCTGTTTCAAATAAGGGTAATCCCATTATGCCTGAATAAGAGCCTTCAATGCGTTCAATAAAAGCAGCCGCTAGTCCTTGGACGGCATAGGCACCTGCTTTATCTTGTGGCTCTCCAGTTTCCCAGTATTCTTTAATTTCAGCTAATGATAACTGACGAAATAACACTCTATTTTTGTTAAGGCATAGTAATGTTTGATCATTATAACTGACTGCCACTGCGGATAGAATCTCATGCCAATTACCCGACATGCTTGAAAGCATTTGATGTGCATGTTCAAAGTCGCGAGGCTTAATTAGCAGCTCATTATTTAAAACACCTAAAGTATCTGAGCCTAAAACGGCTAAGCCATTACTAAGATGCGCTGGTACTGCTTGAGATTTTTCAATCGCTAGCCTTTGTACTAAAGCTTCCGGCGTTTCATTAGCCAAGCTACTTTCATCAATATCAACGGCATGAATGGCATATTTAACGCCTATTTGATCCAGCAGTTCGGCTCTTCTTGGCGAGGCTGATGCTAGAATAATCTCTGGATATTTATTCATATTTAGGATTAGCCAGCCCGATGATATGGGTGATTTTCAGTCACAGTAAAGGCCCGATAAATCTGCTCAGCAAGTACAACACGCACCAGTGGGTGTGGAAAAGTTAAGGCAGATAATGACCATTTTTCTTGTGCCATTTGTAGCAATTCATGACTAAGACCATCTGGTCCACCAATAATAAGCGCTACATCTTGTCCGCCCATCATCCAATCTTGCAGTCGAGTCGCGAGCTTTTCAGTACTCCAAGATTGTCCTTTTACATCCAAGGCAACGACACGGCAATTGTTGGGAATTGCCGCTTTGATTTTTTCACACTCTTTATTCGTTATTGCATCTATATTACTGTTTTTCATGCGCTTTTCAGCAGGGATTTCTTTTAGAACCAACGCGCATTTGGCGGGTAATCGCTGCGCATATTCTTGATAACCTTGCGTTACCCAATCGGGCATTTTTGTTCCGACAGCAATCATGAATATGTTCATTTAAAATGACACCCCCCCACTTTTTGTCAGTATGACAGCTATTGCTTATCTGAAATCGCTTCTTCTACTGATTTATCGGTTGCATCTTCTGCCGACCAGAGTTTTTCTAAGGCATAAAATTCGCGCGTGGTAGCTAACATGACATGCACGATGACTGAATTTAAATCAACCAGAACCCATTCAGCACTGCCTTTTCCTTCGGTGCCGATGACATCTATTTGAGCGGCTTTAGCATCCACCACTACATTTTCTGCAATAGACTTTACATGGCGCGATGAATTACCTGTGGCGACGTATAGTACGTCTGTCATTGATGATTTTCCGACCACGTCTAGCTTTACGATATCTACAGCTTTCATATCTTCCAGACTGTTTTGGACTAAGTCGCTTAATTCGTTAATTTTCATATTTGATTATCTATGTTTTGTTTGTGTTGATTTGTTTTGGTGTTCGTTAATGATTGATTTTAACGCTGTAAAAATCTTATTACGATTACTTAGATCATAAAAAGCGGCATTATTACCCATTTAGGGGCATTTAGGACCAACTTTCATAAAGATTATGCTTTTTTATGTATTTAATGACTTTTTTGGGTGTTAAATAACTACAACTATGTCCTTCATCTATTTGTTTTCTAATAAAAGTTGCTGAAATATCTAGTTGAGTAACATCACAGAAATAGACTTTACCAGACGCACTGGTTTGCAGTGCTTTGATATCAGTCGTCAGCCGCTGTTGAAACCAGTTCTTTTCTTTTGCATCCTTTTTATTTAATTCGTTATGTAGATTGTTAGGTACATTTTCTACGTTTTGGTTTTCATTTTTTCTTGAAGCTTCATAACCAGGACGTGCTGCTACAATAATATGCACATTATCTAGTATTTTCTCCCAATCGCGCCAGCTTGTGAAAGACTGAAACGCATCCATGCCCACAATCATCCCAAATGATTCTGTTACACCTATTTCTTCTCGAATGGAGCGCACAGTATCAATAGTAAAAGAGGCTAAATTATCACGCTCTAAACGTTGATATTCACGATCATCTAATACGAATTGCGGATACTGTTTAATAGCGCGCTTTACCATATTTAAACGATGCTCAGCGCTCCCTTCTGGCTGCCAACGATGCGGTGGTTTGGCACTGGGGATAAAACGTAATTCAGTTAATGAGAGCTTTTCGGCAATTTCAACTGCTGGACGCAAGTGCCCGAAATGTATGGGGTCGAATGTACCGCCTAAAATAGCAATCATGTTTTTGTATTCATTGTAACGCAGCTTGTTGATGAATTAAGGACAATTTAGCTACGCACATGACCATCACCAAACACCACGTATTTCAATGACGTTAAACCGATCAAGCCCACAGGTCCGCGTGCATGCAGTTTATCGGTACTGATACCAATTTCAGCGCCTAGACCAAATTCAAACCCATCTGCA
Source organism: uncultured Cocleimonas sp. (assembly GCA_937929875.1). Lineage (GTDB taxonomy): Bacteria > Pseudomonadota > Gammaproteobacteria > Thiotrichales > Thiotrichaceae > Cocleimonas. The sequence goes on from CALFUP010000253.1 coordinate 4,800, forward strand.
AAGCGTGTAGATGCATTCACCATGACCGAAGCAGAGTCTACCTCTCGCATGAAGCGGCGGGTTTTTGTAACATCTTGCGTGATAATGCTATCAGTGTGCTGTGAACTGTATTCGTTGATGTGTTGAATCGCATCATCTATGCCTTCGACCACTTTAATCGATAGTATGGGGGCTAAATATTCAGTACTCCAGTCTTCTTCTGCGGCAGCATTACAATCAATAATTTTCTGTGTTTGCTCGCAACCTCGTAACTCAACTCCTTCATCATCAAATAACTGTTTTAAATGAGGCAGTATTTCTTCGGCTCTTGAGTTTGCGATGAGCAAGGTCTCTAAGGTATTACAAGTACCGTAGCGATGACTCTTTGAGTTAAACGTCACATTTAAGGCTTTTTCGGCATGCGCATCATGATCAATATAGACATGACAAATACCGTCCAAGTGTTTGATGACAGGAATTAATGAGTTATTTGATACGCGTTCTATCAAACCTTTACCACCACGAGGAATAATCACATCCACGTAGTCTTTTAAACGCAGTAATTCACCGACGGCTTCACGATCTGTGGTTTCTACAACCTGTACACACTCCGCAGGTAATCCTGCACTCGCTAAGCCTGTTTGAATACATTTTGCTACGGCTTTGTTTGAATGAATCGCTTCTGAGCCACCGCGTAAAATGGTTGCGTTGCCTGACTTTAAACACAAGGCTGCAGCATCTGCAGTGACGTTAGGACGAGATTCGTAGATAATACCAATCACTCCCAAAGGCACACGCATTTGACCCACTTGAATCCCCGTTGGCATATACTTTAAATCACTAATTTCACCAATTGGATCTGATAAAGCGGAAATTTGACGTAAGCCTTCTGCCATTTTCTCGATGCTTTCATCGGTCATGGCTAATCGATCTAACATCGCTGTATCTAACCCTTTTTCTTTGCCGGCTTTTAGATCCTTAGCATTTTCAGTTTTTAAGGTTTCTCGTTGCGTGATTAATTCAGCTGCAATAGCCAGCAAGGCATCATTTTTGATCTTTGATTCAACTGCCGCTAATGCTGCAGACGCCTTTCGCGCTGCCATGCCAAGGTGTGTCATATAAGCTTGTATTGTTTGATTTGTGTTTTTAGTCATAGGATTGATGCTGTAATCGATGATTTAGTGTGTTCCATGAGTGAATAAAAATTAATTAATGTAAAAAACACTCAAATAGTAGGGGGGTGTCATTTATAGATGTCTTTGAATTTACACAGTCTTATCCATCATTAATTCAGTTCCCGCCAACATTAGTGCTAATTCTAACAACTCTGACCAGACTCTGCCCATCCCTTTATTCGCTATTTCTCCTTGTCCTTTAGATAAGCGATCAATTTCGCTGTTCTTTTTTAAGATACTTACCCAGTTTGCTGATTGCATACGTGTTAATGCAATTTGAAAAGGACGTTGTCGAGGTCGTGGCATTTTAGCAACGACTTGAGACGCTGTCATACCGTTTCTAAGTTGAAAGCTTGCGGTATATAACTGTCGGCTTAAATCGCTTAAGGTCCATAAGATCAATTGAATCGGCACACCCTCTTCTTTCAGATTATGATGGATATGTTGGACTCGTGGCAGATCACCTGACATTACCGCATTGGACAAATCAAATATAGAAAAGCGAGAACTGTCACTAACGGCGGCTAAAACTTGTTCTTCATCGATAACGGTCTCAGTATGAGTTTGATTTCCAACGTCCTGAAATAACAGCTTAAGCTTATTAATTTCTTGATACGCCGCCAACAAATTTCCTTCAACACGTTCCGTTAATAGTCTGACTGCATCCGGAGTGGCACGCATTCCAAATTCTCGCATTTTTTTACTAATCCAAGCCATGGTTTGCGGTGTCGATAAATCCCATACTTGAATGACAACACCTTGTTTATCGATAGCTTTAACCCAGGCAGCATTGCGTGCTGCGCCGACTAATTTTGGTATTTGAATAAGTAAGATCTTATCCTCGGGTACATTCTCCATATAATCACGAATTGCCTGACTACCCGCTTTACCTGGTGTTTTGGTTTCTATACGTAGATCGATTATTTTCTTTTCACTGAATAAAGACAGACTATTAGAAACGCCGTTGAGTTCACCCCATTTAAAAGAGTTATCTGCATGCAACACTTCACGCTCACTATATCCTGTTTGCTGTGCATGTGATCTTACTGCATCAGCAGCTTCCATTAACTGATAAGGCTCATCACCCGTCAGTAAAAACACGTTAGCAGCGTTAGGCTTATTGCCATTTTGTTGTAAATAAGAAGCTAATTGGTCTGAATTTAATTTCATAAGGTGTAATCATACCGAAATGCTCTACTTGTAACATTTCATATAGAAATAGTTAATTAATTTTATATTGATGCCGATAAGTTATTAATTTGATTAATAATGGACCACCAAATGGACTGTTTTTATTCTATAATCTTTGTTCAACAGAAAAAGGCTACCGTTTATTCTATAAGTCATAACAGAAAATACACTGTTTAAACTTATACTAAACCCCAGTAACGAATCGCCAAGATTACCATAAACAAAATCATAATCATTTGCATTGTCACCTACATTGCTTCGATAAGAATTTGTTAACGATTCAATTAGATGATTTATCGAATTAAAAGATTATAAAGGAATATTTCCATGAACATGACAAAACTCTCTGTTTCAAGCGTGATTTTGGCCGCTGTCCTTTCAGGCTGTAGTCAACAAAACGTTATCGGTGGTTCGCAAGTTGTAAATGGTTCTGGCGGATCTCAAAATGCTGGAGGATCGCAAGTTAGTGGTTCACAACAACAAGTCGAAGGCGCAGCTCCCGTCGTGGCAACTCGACCTGCTGTGAAACCTGCTCCTGTTCGTGTTTACAACAAGCCAATTTATAAGAAACAACAAGTACGTCGTGTTGCAGTTAAACCAAGAGTGACTCATTCGATTCAACGTAGCAACGGTTTACCAGCTGCTAAACCGGGTCAATGTTTTGCTAAGGCAAAAGTTGCACCAAAATATGTAACCAAGTCTAAAAGAGTTTTAATTCAGAAAGCATCTGCCAAGCGCGTTTTGGTTAGAGCACCTCAATATCGTTGGATCGCGAAGAAAGTATTAGTGCGTAAGGCGCAATACACTAACCGTACAATTCCAGCACAATACCATAACCAAACTAAGCGTGTTTTAGTAAGACCTGCATATAACACTTGGAAAAAAGGCCACGGTGCAATTACTCGGATCGACAATGCAACAGGACAAATTATGTGTCGTGTTACAGTTCCTGCGGTTTATAAAAACGTAACTAAGCGCGTTCAAGTTCGTGCAGCACAAAATGTTCGTAAGTTTATTCCTGCAGTTTATAAAACAGTTAAGCAAAAGAAACGTGTATCTGGTGCGCTTTACAAAACTGTTAATCGTCCTGCTCGTTACCAAACTAAAAATTACCGCGTTAAAG
>CALFUP010000254.1 GCA_937929875.1 uncultured Cocleimonas sp.
TTGAAGGTGAGGATAAAACTATCGCTCATTTCATGCCAGAGCCATATCACACAGCAATTCCAGGTTTTGTTTATGGTGGATTACTAGCATCACTGATTGATTGTCATGGAACTGGAAGTGCTTCTGCAATGGCCTATAGACAAGCTGTGATTGCAACAGGTAAATCTGAATCACATCGATTTGTTACTGGTGCATTAAATGTAAGCTTTTTAGCTCCAACGCCTATTACAGCTGAATTAGAACTTATCGGTACTTTTACCGAAATTAAAGAGCGAAAAATTGTTGTAGAAATCACGCTGACAGCCAATGACGTTTTATGCGCAAAAGGAACGGTGATTGCCGTTAAAATGCCAGATACGATGAAAGCAACTAGCTAAATTTGTCGCAGATCTAATTCCACATCAAAAATAAAAGAGAACTTGAGCAACATGACTGATTTTTACGATGCCCTTGAAACAAGAACACCCGCTGATAGAGAACAAGCGCTAATTCAAGCAGTTGCCAAACAGGTTGCTCACGCTAAAGAAAACACAACAGCTTATGCAAGCCTGCTTAAAGACATTGATCCAAGTTCAATAAACTCAACAGATGATATCGCTAAACTTCCCATTACAAGAAAGTCTGAACTCATAGAATTACAAAAAAAAGACCAACCTTTTGGTGGTTTAACCGACAGAAACATAAAGCTTTCTCACATATTCGCATCTCCTGGTCCGATCTACGAACCAGGAACAAAGAAAGAAGATTTTGCTCGTTTTGCACGATCACTACATGCTGCAGGTTTTAGAGCCGGTGGAATCGCGCATAACTGTTTCTCATACCACTTTACCCCAGCCGGTATCATGTTTGATAGTGGCGCACATGCAATGGGCTGCGTAGTCATTCCTGCAGGTACTGGACAAACTGAATTACAAGTACAAACGATTGCTGACTTAAAACCAGACAGTTATATCGGCACACCTTCTTTCCTAAAAATCATACTGGATAAAGCTGAATCATTAGGATCAGACGTTAGTTCAATTACCAAAGCGTTAGTAACAGGTGAAGCGCTTCCACCATCAATTCGAGAAGGCTTTGCAGAAAAAGGAATCGCTGTTTGCCAGTGCTATTCATCTGCAGACCTAGGTCTAATCGCTTATGAATCATCTGAACAAGAAGGTTTAATAATTGATGAAGGTATTTATCTTGAGATCGTAAGACCGGGTACCGGAGATCCCGTTCCAGACGGTGAAGTTGGCGAAGTTATCGTCACCAGTTTCAACCCAGAGTATCCATTAATTCGTTTTGCTACGGGTGATCTATCTGCGATTATGGATGGTCAAAGTCCTTGTGGACGAACCAATAAACGAATCAAAGGCTGGATGGGTAGAGCCGATCAAACTGCAAAAGTTCGTGGTATGTTTGTACACCCAGAACAAGTTGATAAAGTGTTTAAACGTCATCCAGAGCTAAGCAAAGTGCGTTTAGTCGTAGGATGGGAAAACGAGAGCGACCAACTCACTTTAAAATGTGAAACGGATCAAGCATCTAAGGAACTCAATAACTCCGTCTGCAATAGCATTAGAGATATTTGCAAAGTTCGCGGTGATGTAGAATTCGTTGATACTGGAAGCTTACCAAATGACGGCACTATTATTGAAGACGCACGTAAATACGATTAAATTTTGAGTTGTTACTAAAATAAAATTCTAACGGGTAACACACAAGTGTCTCATTCATTTTTATCCAACTACAAAATACTCGATCTATCTCAATATATACCTGGTCCATTTGCGACTAGGCAACTTGCTGATCTAGGCGCTGATGTTATAAAAGTAGAACCACCTGCGGGTGATCCTATGCGTCATTTTATGGCTGTAACTCATTCTGACTCAAATAATCTCAACAAGGATAATTACTCCACTAATAATTACTCCCCTATTTACCAACATCTAAATCGGGGTAAACGCATCGTTAAAATAAATCTAAAATTGGATACGGGTAAAGCGATACTCAGTGAACTTATAAAGAATGCCGACGTACTTCTTGAATCATTTCGTCCAGGCGTTATGGCTAGACTCGGCTTTGATCGCGATACGTTAAACACACTTAATCCAACATTGATTCATTGTGCACTATCAGGATTTGGTCAAAATGGACCTTATGAACAAAAGGCGGGGCACGATCTCACCTATTGCGCTGTAAGTGGCGCTTTGAGTAATTCTGGTACCAATGAACGACCTGTGATGTCTTTCCCCCCTGTCGCTGATCATGCAGGTGCGATGCAAGCCTGTAATACGATATTGGCCGCTCTATTAAGCCGTACGCATACAAATTCGGGGGCTTTTATAGATATCAGTATGTATGAATCTGCCTTGGCGTGGCAATACTTAAACTTTCATTCAGAAAATCCAGATAGAGAATCCTTACTCTTAAACGGTGGTGCTGCTTGTTACAATATTTATCAAACGGCTGATGATCGCTTTATTGCGCTTGCCCCCTTAGAAACTAAATTTTGGGTAGCTTTTTGTGAAGCTGTATCTAAACCAGAATGGTTTGAGCGACAATCCGACTGTTTGCCTCAAACATCTTTAATTGGTGAAATTAGTAACTTATTTAAAACCCAGACATTATCTCATTGGAATAAGATATTCATCGATGTAGATTGTTGCTACGAACCGATTTTACTTGCCGATGACGTTATAAAGCATCCGCAAGTAATCGCACGCGATGCAATGAATGGAAGTAACCCTAGATACCCTGCTTGGATTAATCATTCTCCTGTCATCAATGAAGAACTTTGTAATGATATTAATGAAACTGATAAACAAGCAATAATTGAATGGCTATAAATTAAAAGGAAAGAGTGATGAGTGACGTTGCAGTATATATGGTAGTAAATTTAGAAATTACAGACGCAGTTGAATACCGAAAATATGAAAAAGGTTTTTTTGGCCTGCTTAAAAAATATCAAGGTACTTTCATCGCCTATGATGATAACCACGACCATTTAGAAGGAGATTCACCAAGGGATGGGCGGATGATTATTTTTAGCTTCCCTTCTGAAAAATTGGCTAAAGATTGGTTTGCTGATGCTGATTATCAAGAATTATCAGAGTTTCGTCGTGCGGGAACAACCATGAAGTTTTTGTCAATGGTTCGTGGTGTACCGCCTCGCGGTTAGATAGAAAACATGTAAAAAGTGGGGGGGTGTCATTAATAAATGATCTAAAAGCACACCCCCCTACTTTTTTGTGATTATTTCGCATGCATTGGATTAAGTTTTGTTTTATATCTGGTTTTTACATTCAGATTTTAGTTTCTGCATAAATTTTTCGTATGTGTTGGCGAACATTTTGATGCGCTAAAGGGAGTAGGCGTTTATCTAAACCACTGTATAACTCATCAACTATCTTATCTTCTTCGATACCATCTGCGAGCAAACTGATAATTTGATTTTCACGTTCGAT
>CALFUP010000255.1 GCA_937929875.1 uncultured Cocleimonas sp.
CGATGCTAATTATACTGCAAGACATTCGGGCACCAGAATGGAATTCTTTTATAAACAAGAGTTTCAGTGTGAGCTGGAAATAAAAACGAATAAGCAAGCCCGGAAAATGTTGGATGATTGGGCACGATTGAAAATACCCCCATCTCAAGTAAAGCGATATCAAGAATTAATCCAAGATTACATTGGTGCGACGGTTGATGATATAACTGTTGGAGAAGGTGGGGAGTACCATATAAATGGTAAGCCAGTCGGCGTGATTTAGCTTAATTGAGCTGAATTTTCGCATTCTATATAACAACCACACACATCAGCACTTTTCAGAACATCAATCTCTAAATGTAATCACTTTAGACACCGATTATTGATCGGTTGCAACGACTTTACCACTAGCGTCTTAATACCAGACCTATATATGGAACCTATGCAGAAGCTTACTAATATTTTTTTGTATATTCTTTAATTAGATGGAGTGTCTAATAAATATCACTTTACAAGTGTTAGAAAGATCTTATACTAAAATACAAGGCTGCTAAGCATTTAGCCTTTTACACATCACCTGAAGTGTCAGGATATTGAGGATCTTCGCTAGACCAAAAGTCAAAATTAATCCAACTTAGAGACAGGAGCACGCTCATGCAAACCATAATTCACTCAACTGATTTTGTGTTAACCGATGCGCTAGAAACCTTCATCAAACAGCAAGTTAGCCAGTCGATGAATATATGCTCTAATCAAGTAGACCGTTTGATTATAAGGTTAAAAGATATCAATGATCCTCAGCACGATAAAGAATGCAGCGTAGAAGTCATTCTTGCTCATCAAGCTCCCATCATCGTCAGTAAGAAAAACTCCAACGCATACAAAAGTATTAAAGACGCTCTAGGACGAGCATCTAGAACAGTATTGCGACGATCAGGAAAACGACAATCCAGTAAGCACCTTCCGACTGCTATTAACATCTAACAGCTCTCATTGTCCTGTTTAAAGCAATTGCTAAATCCAAGAGGTTTAAACTAGAACGACTTCCTCTGTTGGGCCCCCCTACTCCTTGGATTACCTCAGATTTGGCCCGTTTAAAAGCGGGCCATTTTTGTGTAGCAATTAAAGAATGGCTAACCATGGAAAGGATGCAGAAATGGACAAGGAGAATAAGAGACTAGCGAAGCAAACAATGGCTTTGGTTCTAGCTGGTGGTCGAGGCAGTAGACTACAAGAACTGACAGATAGACGAACTAAACCCGCAGTGTACTTTGGCGGTAAAAGTAGAATCATCGATTTTGCATTATCAAATGCCGTTAATTCCGGCATTAGGCACATTGGCGTAGCGACGCAATATAAAGCACACAGCCTAATTCGACATCTCCAGCGAGGTTGGAGTTTCTTTCGCGCAGAGCGAAATGAATCACTGGATATCCTCCCTGCCTCACAACGAATGAATGATACAGATTGGTACAAAGGCACTGCGGATGCTATTACCCAGAACATTGATATCATTGAGAGCTATCACCCAAAGTACATCTGTGTCTTGGCTGGTGACCATATCTACAAACAGGATTACTCCCTGCTCATTCAGCAGCACGTTGACAGCGGCGCTGATGTAACCGTTGGTTGCATAGAGATACCAAAATCAGAAGCCAGTGGTTATGGTGTTATGCAAGTGGATGAGAATGACCGCGTAACTGATTTTATAGAAAAGCCAATTGACCCTCCTGCGATGCCCGGCCACACTGATCAATCACTTGCGAGCATGGGGATCTATGTATTTAAAACAGATTTCTTGTTTGAGCTCTTGCGTGAAGATAGTAATAACCCCGATTCAAGTCATGATTTCGGGCACGATATTATTCCGTATTTGGTTAAACATGGGCATGTAGCTGCACACCCGTTTAGTCGTTCCTGTGTTCGCAGTCAGTATGAAGAAAAACCATATTGGCGTGATGTTGGTACGATTGATTCCTTTTGGAAAGCCAATATCGACCTGACAGATTTTGTACCTGAGCTAGATATTTATGATAATGCGTGGCCAATCTGGACATATTCAGAGCTAACACCTCCCGCAAAGTTTATTCACAACGAAGAAGGACGCAGAGGAACGGCAGTTTCTTCAATGGTGTCTGGAGGCTGCATTATCTCTGGCGCACAGTTGGACCGATGCCTGTTATTCACGGGGGGTCGTGCTCACTCTTATTCCAGCTTACAGGGTGTCGTTGCTATGCCTTATGTAGAGATTGGGCGTAACGCTCAATTAAGCAATGTTGTTATTGATAGCGGTGTGAAGATACCTGAAGGCTTAGTGGTAGGAGAGGACCCTAGTCTGGACGCCAAACGATTTCGGCGAACTGAAAATGGAGTGTGTTTGATCACTACCCCAATGATAGAAAAACTCACGCTCTTTTAATTATCTTATGCACCATTCGCAGTGAATCAATACAAACTGTCTCTCAATAGCAATAAACTTAGGTGTTTAATTAGCCTAACGTATAAACACGATAACCTGATCTGCGGATGAAGTGGCTAAAGATATCCAGTACGTTAAGACAATAAATCCAATTACTGCCAGCACTCGAAGAGTAGCCTTAGATTTGCCTGTAGTTACTCCATTGGATGCTTCCATTAAATAAAATTGGCCAGCTGACTGATTAGCTTGAATTCCATTGATGTCTGCTATTTTCATAATCACGTTATCCATTGGTTTTATAATTAAAACCTTATCCCTAGGGCAGCTCAATGGAAAACTGAATTTTATGTCATCTAAATTAAGTAAAGCTATTTCTTAAGTTTTACTTTGTTTTAAATTGTATTTAACTGACTTTTCTATGGTATTTGGTGGTGATAGCATCATTTTATAAGAAAGGCCGTGTTCAAAACACTGCAGAAGAAAGAGCATCTAATCAGACAGTTTATAAGGCTGTTTGGCTCAGTTTCTGGTTTGCTAGTTTCGAGCTTTTCTAATTATCAGAACCTTAAATGTATAGATACTTAGAGATGCTTGAAGATGACTAAACAAACCAATGAATTAATCTCCCCACTCTCCGGCCTTCGACGCCTTATCGAGACCAATCAGGTTGACCTCCCTAGCGACGATTTTCTTATTGGTAAATCTGCAGTATGGTCTCCACATAACAAAATCATCAATGTCACACCTGGCCCTGCCTTTGGATCTGAATTAGTTGATCAATTTACATCGACCCAAACTAGAGGTATGCGTGGGCCAGGCGCAGCGGAATTCTTCACGGCAGTTCGTCATCAATACGGAAAGTTAGTTGATATGCAAGAAGGCGGAATGCCTCTTTTCTTTACAGGTTCTGGAACTGCGGCTACCGAAGCAGCTGCAGGTGCACTGATGACACCAGATGAAGTGGATTCTGATAAAGTAGTTATCCTAACCTTGGAGATAGGTTGCTTCAGTGGTGCAATGGGTAACTGCGTTGAAAATTTGGGTAGAGGCGTCTTGCGCTTAAAAGGCGAAGTGGGTGAAGATTTCCCATTTGACCAATGCAGAGAAACATTAGAAAAAGACCTTCAAGATAACCCTAAAGGCAATATCAAGATGGTGATGGGCCCGCATAACGAAACGGGCTCGGGAGTGACTGCCAGCATTCAGAAACTACGTGATTTGCTAGATGAACTAAACCACCCCGCCCTGCTGGTTATTGATGCCATTTCTTCTATTGGTAGCCTACCACTTTCTATGAAGAAGACAGGAATCGACATGCTCTTGGGTTGTAGCCAAAAAGGTTTAATGGGTACGCCGGGTGTGGGCATGATCACTATAAGTCCAAAGGCACTGAAGCGAGTGCGTGATTGCGATCAACAGATGCAAGCCGCAGAGCTTAAAAAAGGCCAACACTACCTTAGTCTTATCAAGATGATCGAGGCTATGGAAGCAACTGCGCTGCACACAGAAACGCCGGGGAATTACGCCCAGTTAGCCGTGGCCCTAGATACACTTGCGATAGAAGGCTACGATCGAGTTTTCGAGCGTCATGCAGATTGCTCTGCAATATTTCGTGCTGCAGCGATAGGAGCAGGCTTTAAACTTGTCGCAAAGGAAATGAGTTTTACTTCTAATGTAGTCACTGCCATTCGTGCCCCCAGAGGCCACGGCGAAAAAGCAATCACAGAAGTGCTAAGAATAATGTACAACAAGCATGCTGTCGAAGCGGCGGCTATACCAGGTTCTCCAGATATGGGTTGGAGGCTTTGCGCGACAGGGGGTATACAGCCACAACATGCTCTTATGGCTTCAATAGCTTTTTTGAAGTCTGCTGAAGAAGCCGGGCTACCGATTGATAGTGATAATGGTGTATCTGCCGCGTCTAAGGCCTATGGCGACGTGGTTTGTTATCACCGCCCTCTTCCCGGATTTGATATGTATGGAAGATAGAGACGTCACAATGTAATCGTCGGTAAAATACATTAAGAGGGTTCATTTATGCCCTCTTTTTCGTTTGTAAAAGGCTCATTCAGTCTCTCAAGGGTAGACAATATAATTCACTTTTGTTGGTATAAAAATAAAGTACTCAATCCTTGGTATATCTACGCTGGTTTGTAGTCGTCTACCATTAAGTATAAACAAACATCGAGGAATGCCTAATGAACAAAACACTTGTTATCACGGTATTAGCCACAGATCGTCCTGGAATAGTCAAAACGATTTCTAAAACCTTAGTCGATCATGAAGGAACGTGGTTAGACAGTCGCATGATGAACTTAGCGGATAAGTTTGCAGGTTTACTGCATATTTCAGTACCTGAAAATCAACTAGCAAAGTTAAAAGAAGCACTTCAAGTTTTGCACGATACTGACAATCAGCTACAGGTTCTGATGGAAGAAGCAAACAAAGTTGTTGCCACCTCGGAAAGTAGTTTGTCATTGGAGTTGCTGGGAGCTGATCGGCCTGGAATCATTGATGACATCACTGCAGTACTGACAACACTCAAAGTCAATATCAACAACCTTGAAACCGAGCAACGTACAGCCAGTATGAGTAGTGAAATTCTATTCTACGCGAACTTGGAGCTTGGTTTACCTGAAGGTATTAGTGATGAAGATGTACAAGATGCTCTGGAGGAATTATCCGATCAACTAATGGTTGATATTGACTTTAGTGATGAATAAACGCGAACTTGAAATCGAAGTTTTCATGATGACCGCTTTGAATTAATACAATGATTCCATATGAGCAAAAATGGAAAGGGCCCATGGACATAGCAATAGATAATCTACAAGACAAAGAGGTTCTAACATTACTCGAAGAACACTTGGTTGATATGCATGCAAACTCACCAGCAGGAAGTATGCACGCACTAGATGTTCATTCATTAAAAGCGGCTGACATCACATTTTGGTGTGCAAGAGAAGGCGGGGAACCTGTTGGTTGCATTGCTATGAAAGAACTCCACGCAACCAAAGCTGAAATAAAGTCCATGCGAACCACTGCTAGTAGTCGTGGTAATGGCGTTGGCACTGCCTTGCTGGAGCACCTTTTAAGGGAAGCATCAAGTCGCGGCTATAAGAAGTTGAGTCTGGAAACAGGCTCTCATGATTTTTTTAAGCCAGCTTGCACGTTATATGAAAAGTTTGGATTTGAATATTGTGAGCCATTTGGTGAATACGCAGAAGATCCAAATAGCCTATTTATGGAATTAAATTTCCCAGCTTAACCATGGGTTTGACAAGCCATAAAATTTTATCTCGAACTCAACCTATAGCAAGGCCCATGCTCAAATCATTTCTGATGTCATCAAATGCCTCTAAACCGACTGAAACTCTGAGCAGACTATCTGAAATACCCCCAAGTCGCCGCTGCTCGTCACTCAATCGCCCATGTGTAGTTGAGGCTGGATGAGTAATCGTAGTCCTTGTATCACCAAGATTAGCAGTAATGGAAACCATGTTAGTGCTGTCCACTACACGCCATGCACCCTCGCGACCGCCTTTGACTTCAAAAGAAACTAATCCACCAAAACCTGTTTGCTGTTTCAATGCCAGCTCATGCTGAGGATGGCTCTGAAGGCCAGGATAATAAACGTTGGTAACGTTAGCCTGTTCCAATAACCAATGGGCAAGTTTCTCTGCATTATCACAATGAGCTTTCATTCTTAAAAAGAGAGTCTCTAGCCCTTTTTGGAAAACCCAAGCATTAAATGGGCTCATCACCATACCGCCAGAGCGTAAGATACCCGCCACTTGCTTGCCAACCAGATCATCACTACCAACCACTGCTCCACCTAAGCAACGCCCTTGCCCATCAAGGTACTTTGTCGCTGAATGGATAACCATGTCAGCACCAAATTCTAGCGGTCGTTGTAAAGCCGGTGTACAAAAGCAATTATCAATCGCTAGCAGTGCATCAGCATTGTGTGCGATAGCCGCTAACGCAGCAATATCAACAATTTCAGTTAATGGATTGGAGGGAGTTTCAGCAAATAACAAACGGGTATTATGCTTGATTGCTTTTTCCCACTCAGACAGGTCGCTCAGCTCAACAAAATCAACCTCGATACCAAATTTTTGCACGTAATTTGTAAACAAAATTGTCGTGGTACCAAAGACTGACTGAGAGCAGATGATATGGTCACCACTCTTTAGTAAAGCAAGCACGATAGCCAAAATAGCTGACATGCCAGACGACGTTGCAACACAAGCTTCTCCCCCTTCAAGCGCAGCTAAACGGTCTTGAAAATATGAGACCGTTGGGTTTGTCATTCTCCCATAAATATTCCCAGGCTCATCACCTGAAAACTTTGCGGCAGCATCAGCAGCGTTTTTAAAGATAAAACTTGAAGTTGGAAAAATGGCTTCACTATGTTCCATTTCGTTGGTGCGCTGGTGACCACTACGGATCGCTAGTGTCTCAAACTGATAATCTGTTTTCATTTGTATTAATTTGTAAATTTAAGTAAAAACGCCCTGCTTAACTGGCAGGGCGTTTGAAAAATTAAGCGACTGATTAGACAGTTACTTTATTAAACTTAGGTTGACTAACTTAAACTGGAACCACGTTAAATTCTGGTCCGTAAGGATACTTCGTAATGTTTTCTGAGCTATCTTCACCTACGACTAAGATGTCGTGCTCACGGTAACCACCGGCAGCCGCTTGGCCATCTGGAATTGTTAGCATCGGCTCCATTGAAACCACCATGCCAGGCACTAGCGCTGTGTCAATATCTTCACGCAACTCAAGTCCTGCTTCACGACCGTAATAGTGTGAAAGCACCCCAAAGCTATGACC
>CALFUP010000256.1 GCA_937929875.1 uncultured Cocleimonas sp.
TTCCACTGGGCGTCTAGATACTACAACACCAGCATCGCCTCGGATAATAGCTTTGCCATTGACAAGACAAGACACTTTCATTTTAACGCGACCTGTTCTTTCATTAATTTCAGCAATCTCAGCGCGTGCTGTTACTTCATCATCAATAAATGCAGGTTTACGAAAACGCATGTTTAATTCAACAAAGATAGCACCTGGACCAGGTAAATCATTACCCAAAATGGCAGAGATTAATGAAGCAGAAAGGGCGCCGTGAGCAATTCGTTTTCCGAACATGCTTTTAGCGGCAAATTCAGCATCTGTATGTACGGGGTTAAAATCACCTGAAAGTTCTGCGAATGCGTTGATCTTTGCTTCATCGACAATCATGGTTTTTTCATGAGTCATGCCGATAGAGAGATCTTCGAGGAAGTAGCCTTGCGTCTTTGTAGTTGTAGTCGTCATGAATATTTCATTTAGTATGGTAATAAAAAATGGTGCCGATGGTCGGAATCGAACCGACACTCCCAGAAGGAACAGGATTTTGAATCCAGCGCGTCTACCAATTCCGCCACATCGGCACAGATTCAAGCGCGGAAGTATATCACTTGTCCTTAAAAAAGGAACAAGCTTGAGACAATTAGTTCTCTCAAGCTTATAGAAATTATCAAAAAGTGGGGGGGTGTCAATTTTAACTCACAAAAAAGCCCCATTAGCATAACTAACGGGGCTTTAAGTTAGACTGTTATAAACGTTTTAACCTAATGCTTTCAACAAGGTCGTACCCATTTCAGAAGGGTTTAGCGTTACAAAAGCACCAGCTGCTTCAAGCGCGTCAATTTTAGATTGCGCTGTACCTTGACCACCAGAAATAATCGCACCCGCATGACCCATGCGCTTACCCGGAGGCGCTGTAACACCAGCAATAAAGGCAACAACAGGTTTAGTCATGTTTTCTTTGATCCAAGCAGCACATTCTTCTTCGTCTGTACCGCCGATTTCACCACACATGACAACTGAATGTGTTTCAGGATCGTCGTTAAACATCTTCATAACATCAATATGCTTAAGACCGTTAACTGGGTCGCCACCAATACCAACACACGTTGATTGACCCATACCTAATGCAGATACTTGGTGTACTGCTTCATAAGTTAAGGTTCCTGAGCGTGATACGATACCGACGTTACCTTTCTTGTGAATATAACCAGGCATGATCCCGATTTTTACTTCATCAGGAGTAATGACACCTGGACAGTTAGGACCTACAAGGATTGTCTTACTTCCCATCTTACGCATACGATCACGAGTTTTGATCATATCTGCTACAGGAATACCTTCTGTAATACAGATGACTAGATCAAGCTCAGCATCCACAGCTTCGTCAATTGCAGCAGCTGCAAAACGAGGCGGTACGTAGATTACAGAAGCGTTTACACCGTGTTGTGATTTAGCATCTGCAACAGTGTTGTAAACCGGAACGCCTTGAACATTTTGACCTTCTTTGCCAGGTGTAACACCCGCAACAAAACAGTCTCTACCGAAAGCATAATCTAAACATTGAGTGGTATGAAATTCACCAGTGTTACCAGTGATACCTTGAGTAACAATGCGAGTATCTTTGTTTATTAAAATAGACATATGTTTACTCCTTAAGCTTTAACAGCTGCAGCGATTTTCTCTGCTGCATCAGCCATAGTGGTAGCTGTTTGTAATTTAACATCAGACTCTTCAAGAATCTGGCGACCTTTTTCTACGTTTGTACCCTCTAAACGTACAACCAATGGAACACTCATACCAACTTCTTGAGCTGCCGCAACAACACCTTCGGCAATAACGTCACATTGCATAATGCCACCGAAGATATTCACCAAGATACCTTCAACATTTTTGTTACCAAGCATAATTTTGAATGCTTCTGTAACTTGCTCTGCATTTGCTCCGCCACCTACATCAAGGAAGTTAGCAGGTTCACCACCGTATAGCTGGATGATATCCATCGTCGCCATTGCAAGACCAGCGCCGTTTACTAGACAACCAATGTTGCCATCCAATGAAATATAAGAAAGATCCCATTTCGATGCTTCGATTTCGTTATCGTCTTCTTCTGCAAGGTCACGATAAGCGAGGATTTCTGGTTGACGATAAAGCGCGTTTGAATCGATGTTGAATTTAGCGTCAAGTGCAATAACGCGCTTGTCACCAGTGATTACTAAAGGATTGATTTCAGCTAATGCTGCATCAGACTCAACAAAAGCGGTATAAAGACCTGCAAGGAAATCAGCGCCTTCAGCAATAGCTTCAGCTGGCATACCTATTTTTGCACAAACGTCTTCAGCTTCGGCACGGTCTAAACCGTCAGTTGGATCAACATAGATCTTTAGAATTTTTTCTGGCGTATGCTCAGCAACTTCTTCAATATCCATGCCACCTTCGGAGCTACACATCAACACTACTTTTTGTGTTTCACGGTCAACTAACGCACCAACATATAATTCATCTGCAATGTCTGCGCCTTCTTCAATGTATAGACGTTTTACTTCTTTACCTTCTGGGCCAGTCTGAGGAGTAACTAACTGCATGCCTAGTATTTCATCGGCATATTCGCGAAGTTTTTCCTTAGAGGTTGCAACTTTAACGCCGCCACCTTTGCCGCGACCACCTGCGTGAATCTGTGCTTTGACTACCCAAACATTACCGCCTAGTTCTTCACCCGCTGCAACGGCTTCTTCAACTGTAAAGCAAGCAATACCACGTGGAGTTGTAACTCCATATTTTCTCAGAATTTCTTTACCCTGATATTCATGTACGTTCATTGTTTTCTCTAGTAATTAGTGAAAGATATAAATAAATGCAATGACTTAAAACTCATTTAAATCATACATCTTGTTCAATAGCGCAAGACATCATACTACAATTATCTGAAATCGTTAGTCGAAGTCGACGAAAACCCTAGTCTAGTTATGAGCTTTTTTTAATAACCTTTATTGATATAAGTATTGATTTACTGATTTTCTTTGAAAATATTTAAATGAACACCATATAGTTAGATGTGGTGGGTATAATCACTTCATTATAAAACTATTTGAGTTTATTTTATGTTTGGAAGGCTATTTCTTGTTCTTGTTCTGCTGGCAGTCAGCTTGTATGTTGTAAAATACATCCGTACGAAACTGGATGAAACACAAAAGCGCATAGATAAAGAGTCTAAAAATGAAAATAATGACTCAAGTACAGATAACCAAAATACAGAAAAACTAATGGTTAAATGTCAACAATGTGGGCTGCATATTCCGGAGAAAGAAGCTATAAAACAAGGGGATAATATATTTTGCAGCTTGGAGCACGCCAAAAAGGGGCTATAGACACACAACTTGGAGGAATTAATTCTCCAGACCTAGTAGTGACCGCAGATCCTTGGTCTCCTCTTCAACTATATTGTATTTACCGCTTAATTTTAGCGGGAATATTTCTATCTTTTTCTATCACAGATATTACTTCTGTTCAGATAGGTAACTCTCAAAGCGAAATTTTCTCTATCTCAGTCAATGTGTATTTGGGATTATCATTATTAGGTGTTTTTCTTTCACATTTCCGCAAGCCTAGTTCAACCAAACAACTTTATATTAACTCATTTATAGATATCGTCTTTTTACTATCGGTTGTATATACCAGTAATGGTTTAACTTCTGGTTTAGGTATTCTAATCCTCCTTCCTGTTATCTTGCCAAATATCTTAAATCCAGGACAAGTATCCTTACTATTATCTGCAACGACCGTTCTAGCCTTAATGGGTCTGCAAGCATTTATGCAAACCCAATTTAAAGATGGGTCTTTTGAAGTGTTTCATACGGGTGTTTTATGCTTATTTATTATGGTTATTTCATGGGTTGCAGGTAGTTGGTTTGAGAAGGCATCAATCACCGCCGAAATAGCTAAAAGGAGAGGCATTGATTTAAAGAATTTGTCACAACTAAATCAATCCATTCTTGATCAACTACAAACGGGTATTGTTGTACTTGATCACAAAGGATCGATTCAACATTTAAATCCTACTGCGTGGGATATGCTGGGTCAGCCTGACGATTGGCGTTCTCAACAATTAAAGGATTATGCGCCTGAACTCAGTAATCATTTAGATTTTTGGCGAGACAACGTCGCACCTAAAGTCGCGAGCTACGATCTACGACATTGGAAATCTACGGAATTCACATTGAGATTATCTCAGCTAGGCATTCGTAACCAAGGCGTAGTGTTGATGTATATCGAAGACACTCGCATTCAAAGAGAAAAGCAACAAGATGTGAAAATGGCCTCTCTAGGTCAATTAACAGCGAATATTGCACATGAAATCCGCAACCCCTTAGGTGCGATTAGTCATGCTGCACAATTATTATCAGAATCTCCAGATTTAGATAAAGCAGATGAACGTATGATTCAAATCATCCAAGCTAATTCAAAACGGATGAATGGAACCATCGAAAGTGTATTAAACCTTTCACGTAAAAATAATCCGAAAAGAGAAAATATACGCTTAAAACTGTGGTTAAACGAATTCATCAATGATTTTGTTTTGCAGTCGTCTTTGACAAAAAAGCAAATCGGTTTATTTTTAGACATGCCTGATGCCTCAATACAATTTGATCCCACTCATTTGCACCAAGTAATGTGGAACTTATGCCGCAATGCAGAAAAATATGCGCGTGAGAATGTTTCTGAATTAACCATTGATATTCAAGGCACTCACCCTAGTTATACCCGAGATATTGTTCTTAGCGTTATTGATAATGGCAAAGGTGTGCCAGACAAAAACATTGAACGACTGTTTGAACCTTTCTTCACAACAAGTTCGCAAGGCGAAGGTACTGGACTTGGGCTTTTCATGGCAAGAGAGCTTTGCCTTAGTAATAGCGCCTCCCTTGAGTATATAAAGCTACCAGCTGGTGGTAGCTGCTTTAGATTGATCTTTTTACAGTCTAAATTAGACAGTTAACATGCTATAAAATTTAGATTCATAAACATTAGAAATTAAGAATAAAAATAATTACAAAACGAGAATAGATATGACACAACGTGTACTAGTAATCGATGATGAACCAGATATTCGCGAGCTTTTAGAACTCACTCTCTTAAGAATGGGTCTAGAAACTGCAACAGCTGGCAATGTTCAAGATGCTTTATTAGAAATACAGAACTTTAAGCCTGATCTTTGCCTGACAGACATGAAATTACCAGACGGTACTGGCTTTGATGTTGTGCGTTATATCCAACGTGAATCACCCCATATACCTGTGGCTGTCATTACTGCGTTCGGAAGTATGGATGCTGCTGTTGAAGCACTAAAAGCAGGTGCGTATGACTTTGTTTCAAAACCCGTTGATTTGGCCAAACTACGTGATTTAGTTCAAACTGCACTAAAACTAAGCCAGAAAAACGATGTGGGTGTTTCCTCAAGCGCTACTCCTACTGATGATAGCTCTAACCCAATTATTGGTAAGTCTGAAGCTATAGAACAACTAAAAGTCACTATCTCCAAGCTAGCAAGAAGCCAAGCTCCTGTTTTTATCCATGGTGCCTCAGGTACAGGTAAGGAGCTAGTGGCTAAACAGATTCATCAACAAAGCCCGAGATCATCAGGCGCATTTGTTCCGGTAAACTGCGGAGCAATTCCTGAAAGTTTGATGGAAAGCGAATTTTTTGGTCATAAAAAAGGCAGTTTTACCGGAGCAATAGAAGACAAACAAGGTTTGTTTGCAGCGGCACATCACGGTACTTTATTTTTAGATGAAGTAGCCGACTTACCTTTAAGTATGCAAGTAAAGTTACTACGTGCTATTCAAGAGAAAGCCGTCAAGGCGGTAGGTGGAGTTGAAGAAATAGGTGTTGATACCCGTATTCTTAGTGCCACGCATAAAAACCTAGAAGAAGAAGTTGAAAAGGGTAACTTTAGACAAGATTTATATTATCGATTGAATGTTATCAAATTGGACGTACCTTCATTAGAAGAACGTGGTGATGACATTTTACTATTAGCCGAATACTTTCTTGATCTTATTGCTGAGCGTTGGCAGATGCCTAAAGCACAGCTTTCGAGAGATTCAATACAAGTACTTTCTAACTACAGTTTCCCTGGCAATGTGCGTGAATTAGAAAATATTTTAGAGAGAGCATGTACTTTGGCGGATGGTGAATTTATAGAGCCAGATGACTTACAGTTAAATACAGCTAAGAAAAGAATTTTGAAACCTGTTATTAATAGATCTATTTCTGAGAATCAGATTTTTGACGATAGTAATAATAGAGAAGAAACAGATATCGTACCAAGCGGATATTTAAACGAAAAAGATAAAATCATCAATGCATTAAATAAAACACGTTGGAATAGAACTGCGGCTGCTAAAACTTTAGGTATGACATTTAGGCAATTACGTTACCGAATCAAGAAATATGAGCTAGATCAAAACCTTTAACGTACAGCATGTATTTATGATACATAGTTTTATGCCCACAAACATTGTGGACATAAAACTATCAATACTTATTAGTAAAGCAATTCGTTAAAAAGTAAAGTCACTCTATAATACTTGTTTTGTATTAGGTTGAGTAGATAGACTACTTGAAGCTTTTAGAAAACTTTACACCAACAGTAACTACATGATTGTTCTCAAACTTGGTTGCTGCTAATGTGCCAGTTGGTCTTGTAGTAGTATCTCCTAGTTCTCTATATTGAAGGCCAATACTAGTAGTAAATCCATCCTTTGCCGTGAACTTTCCACCTAGTGCAATACCTCTTTCCCCATCTTGTGGTGAGAATGGACTAGATGACTTACCGTTACCTTTTTCATAATTTAAAGTAACAGAAGCACTGAATGAGTCACTAAATTTACGACCAACACCCAACTTATAAACCGTAGTATTATCAAACGATGAAAGTTCGTTAACACCCAAAAGGTTTACTTGAGCATCAGCCCATTTTGCTCTGCGAATGCTGCCAAAAAGAAGAGTGTCTTCAGCAATTCCTGATTGTAATTCCAAAGTTAACGCTTCAGGTGCAGCTGAAATTGTATCGCCACCACCAAGAGCTGCAATTACCCCATTTCCAACTTGATCAGAACTGGTAGTCTTATGATGAAACTCTAAATCAGATTCGTAAAAGAGGCTTGCACGTAATGCTATTTTTGGTATTGAATACGTACCACCTACGATGAAACCAGTATCAGAATCTTGTCCAATAGTTAGGTCTCCAGGAATTCCGTTAGATGATAAATCAGCATTACCTGATTGTGTTTGATACTTAACACCACCAAATCCACTAATATTATCTGTCGCTTTGTAATGACCCAATGCAATATAAGATTTAGCGCTTACCGAACCACGTAAAGTATCACCCATTGAGTTGTAATTAACATCAACGCCAAGAGGCTGATTATTTCCAATAAACCCAAGACCAAACTTATCTGATATTTTATGTTTGTAAGCAAAGCGTAACGTATCAACTTCTTCCGCAATGTTTTTTGTTGAAGAGGATTCAGCTGAAACATGAGGGTCAGCCCTAGCTAATGTTAATTCAACATAATTTCCGTCTTCAAACAAGATACTTGGGGTGAATACCAAACGATCCAAACCAGCAACGCCTAGAGCAGTAGAACTTACTAATACTGCAGATATAGCCGTAACGACTTTTATTGTTCTTTTCATGCCTTCTCTCCTTTTAATTTGATTTCATTATGCATAAGGCTCTCATGAGGTCAAGAGTTACAACATATAAATAGAGCATTTGCTCTTTTTTATCTTTTTAGTTACATTAAGCCTGACGTTTTTAATAAAGTTCACTATGCTATTGATGATAATTAGTTAACTATTCATCCAGAAGCCACAAAAAACTTCTGTTTACGTAATTTGTTTTAGTTTAATACTTGTAAATCTACACCTTAGTGTAGGATAGTTTTCGTGCTTACTTAACAAAAACTGCACTATTGTGAATAATGAGCAAAGTACATTGCCCATATAAACATTTAGTACATAAACTTACACAACAAACTTTAAGGAAATAACATGACTTTTTTTATTAAATCACTTTCACGAAAAGTTACATTAATTTGTACCGTTTTATTATTAAGTGCATGTGGTGGAAGTGAATCTACTAGAGAAGCTGCTGATTCACCTGCTGCCACCGAAGAGTTACAAAAGCTCGCGGATAATGCTGTAGCTCAACAACTCGTAGTTGCTCCTACTGGACAAAATTCAAATCAAATCCTTAGTGCTGCATTTGGCAGAGACCTTGGTTTACCACCTATTGCTGATGTGTATATTGGAACGATAGACGTTCCTTATTATTTTGATCCATCAAATTCAACAGTCAGTTCATGGGGGGCATCTCTAGCAGTTAGGGATACATTAACAGTACCGGTGATGATGACGCTTCCTAATGCTAATTCAGGTAAAACGATTCCTGCTGACGGTTGGCCCATTGTTATGTATCAACATGGAATCACTCGTAACCGTACCGATGTGCTTGCATACTCAGTTGCTCAATCTGCAGCAGGGTTTGCAGTTATTGCCATCGATCTACCAACTCATGGTTTAACAGATGAATCGAATCCGTTCCATGCTAAAAATACGCCTTTCCCAACAGACTCTGAACAAACGTTTGGGGTTGATTCAAGAACTCAAGACAGTGCTGGTAATACAACTGCATTAGTACCTGACGGAGTTATAGATACATCGGGAACACACTTTATTAACATTCCTAGTTTGAAAACTTCACGTGATAATGTTCGCCAAGGTGCTGCCAATTTAATAACTTTACGCAAAAGTATTGGTGGAATTATCAATGTAGCAACAGGGACTTCAGTACCTGTCGATACTAGTAAAGTAGGGCTTATCGCCCATTCCTTAGGTGGTATGGTAGCAACTGTTTATCTAGGTGTAGAAACTACGCCTACACCAAGCTCTATAGTGATGGCGGGAGCTACTATCACTGATGTTTTAAGAAACTCTGCATCATTTGGACCCGTTATTCTTAGAGGCTTAGGTGGGCTAGGAGTGACGACTGCAGAAGGTGTAGATTCTTTCTATCTTAATGCACAAGATACAGTAGATGCTGGTGAACCAGCAAATTACGCTGCTGCTGCTGCTGCAACTCATCCTATTCATTTAATTGAAGTCATTGGAGATCAAACTGTACCAAATTCTTCAACTGAAAATCTTGCTCAACTGATGGGTGCTTCTAGCGTTAGTACAACAACGCCTGGGATTGCTCCTGGTAACCCAGGAATTGTTAGGTTTACCGTTGGTTCACACAGTTCTCCTTTGCTTCCTGATGCAGCAACTGTTGCAATACAAACACAGCTGGCTAATTTTCAAGGTTCTGCAATATCACCAACAGGCCCAGTTATTGTTGTAGGCGATGGTTGTATAGTTCAAGGTGGTACATGTAATAGTGCTGATCAGTAATATTCAATATTGCTGATTAAAAAAGACACCCCCCCACTTTTTTAACGTTTTCATACTTAAAAAGTGGGGGGGTGTCTTTTTTTATGGGTCATTCTTTCGTTTTTGTATTTATAAAATATCAAACTCGTTCAATCTGTTTATAGGTTCTAATCAATAAAACTAAGTCCTCACATATCAAAGAAGAATTGAATCATGATTTTTGACTATATAGTTGTTGGTGGTGGTTCAGCTGGTTCAGTTTTAGCCTCCCGTTTAACTGAAGATCCCAGTGTTTCTGTTTGTTTGCTTGAAGCAGGCGGTGAAGGAAATAACCCATTGGTTAGCAGCCCCATGGGCTCAATAGTAACGGTACCTGGTATCCCGGGTTTTCGAAAAAAATTCAAAATTTATAACTGGCGATTTGAAGGCACTCAACAAGCCGAGCTCAACGGGCGTAATAGTTATCAACCTCGTGGCAAAGTCTTAGGTGGCAGTAGTGCGATAAATGCCTGTCTTTATACACGTGGACATACCACTGATTATGATGACTGGGCTAATCAAGGTTGTGAAGGTTGGTCTTATAAAGATGTTTTACCTTATTTCAAAAAAGCCGAGCACCATGAAAATGGCGAGAATCAATATCATGGTAGTCATGGTCCATTGCATGTTTCAATCGGGAAAAGTGTACATCCTATCAACCACGCTTTCATAAAGGCGGCTAACGAAAAGAACATCAAGAGTAATACTGATTTTAACGGCGAAGACCAGGAAGGTGTCGGACTATTCGATTCAACTGTTTTTTGGGACAAGCTACGAAATGGTCAACGATGCTCTGCAGCCGCTGCTTATTTAACCCCTCACCGTAATCGCTCAAATCTAACGGTTATTACACATGCTCATGCGACAAAAATAATTATTGAGAATAAAGTTGCAACAGGTATTAACTATCAACACAAAGGACAGAATAAAACGGTTACTGCTAAACATGAAATCATTTTGTCTGGAGGAGCTTACAATTCACCACAACTACTGCTCCTTTCTGGTATTGGTCCAGCTGAAAAACTTACGCCCCACGGTATTGAAGTAAAACATGAATTAGCAGGGGTTGGAGCTAATTTACAAGATCATGTGGATTTTACACTCGGTTATAAGTCCAAAGATAATTCATTGTTTGGAATTGGTTTACACACTACTTTTCGCTTTTTAAAAGAACTCATTGGCTTAGGTAAATCAGGTCAACGATCGTTGGCAAGATCGTTGTTTTCTCAATCCGGTGGGTTTGTTAAATCATCTGAAGAAATTGATCGTCCAGATTTACAATTCCATTTTGTACATGGATTATTAGATGATCACGCACGAAAATTACATTTAGGTTATGGCTTTAGCTGCCATGTCTGTGTGCTTCGCCCTTTCTCGAGAGGAGACGTCTCACTAAAAGACAACAAGCCATTATCTGATCCTGCTATTGATACTAAGCAATTAAGTGATGATCGTGATCTTGAGTTACTCATAAAAGGGGCTCGCATAACGCGTTCTATTCTTGAGTCTGAGGTGATGACCCTTTATCGCGATAAAGATATGTTTACCGACGGTGTTAATACTCATGTGGAATGGGAGCAACGTATTCGAAATCGTTCAGACACAATTTATCACCCCGCAGGTACTTGCAAGATGGGCACAGATAAGATGTCAGTTGTAGACCCACAATTGAGAGTGCATGGAATAGAAAACCTAAGAGTGGTTGATGCTTCGATAATGCCAACACTCATCGGTGGTAATACCAATGCACCTACCATTATGATAGCTGAAAAAGCGGCCGATTTAATCCGTAGAACTCAATAAAAATTAGAAAACTCAGCATCTATACTTTGAATTTAACTGAGTTTACACATTGGTAAAACTATGAATAATGAATCCGATTTTAGCAACTCAGAAATAATAGCCACTACACTTAATTCTAGTTTAGAAAACCAGCGTATAGCACAACATAAAAATCCGATTCCAAACTTTCAACAACGTAAATCTGACCTTCTAAATCTGAAGAAAATGTTGAATGATCATAAAACTGAAATCGTTGCTGCCATTAGTCAAGATTACGGTAACCGCTCTCATCATGAAACATTACTACTCGAAGTTTTCTCTTCTATCGATGGTATTAATCACAGCCTTAAACACCTTAAAAAATGGATGAAAGTTCAACGACGCCACGTTGATTTTATTGTATACCCTGGAGCAAAAAACCGAGTTATTCCTCAACCCATGGGTGTTATAGGGATGATTGTTCCGTGGAACTTTCCTATCAACCTTTCATTTGTCCCGCTTACATCTATCTTTGCCGCTGGTAATAGTGCCATGGTAAAAATGTCTGAAAACTCGATTGCTTTAACGCGTTTAATGCAAAAGATCAGTCCAGATTATTTTCCAAAAGAAAAACTCGAATGGATAGAAGAAACTGGAGGAGTGGGTATTGAGTTTTCAAAATTACCTTTTGATAAGATTTTGTTTACAGGATCGGGGGATACTGGCCGTGCAGTTATGAAAGCGGCTTCAAAAAATCTTACCCCAGTTATATTAGAACTAGGCGGAAAATCTCCAGCAATTATTGATCCAGAGTATTCAATAGATAAAGCGGTTAAGCGGATTATGTATGTTAAACAACTCAATGCTGGTCAGATATGTACTGCGGTTGATTATGTTTTTGTTCATGAAAGTAAATTAGATCTTTTTGTGGAAAAGGCTAAACACTATGTAGACAAGCACTGTCCGGATATTGAAAGTGTCGACTACACATCTATCATTGATGATGTTTCTTACAAAAGACTTGAAGCATCTCTTATTGATGCTGAAGCAAAGGGAGCAACCTTAATTAACCTTTCTGGTAGGCAAGCTAGTAATCCAGACACTCGGAAGATACCTCTGTATTTAGTATTAAACCCTTCGGCAGATATGGATATTCTCAATAGAGAAATATTTGGCCCAATTCTTCCTGTAATAAGTTACAAAAAAACAGAAGAAGTAGTTAATTATGTC
>CALFUP010000257.1 GCA_937929875.1 uncultured Cocleimonas sp.
TTAGCGAAGTGGTTAGTTATCAACCTCAGGAAGATCGACCTATAAATGTTGATATGTACTTTCCTACGTATGATGAAGACCCTGAATTAGTACGTTTAAGCATTAAAGATGCAAAAAATGTTTTGAACCCTATGGGCCTTATCATCAGTATTCACGTCTTGGATGATGGAGGTCGTGACAGTATGAAATTAGTCGCTGACGAAGAAGGTGTCAATTACATTACTCGTGAGGGTAATATTGGATTCAAAGCGGGCAACCTGCGTAACGCTATGGAACAAACAGGCGGTGATTTTATCGTTATCTGTGATGCTGACACACGCCCTCTTCCAACCATGTTAGAAAATACTATGGGTTACTTTAAAGACCCTAGCGTGGCATGGGTGCAGACTCCTCAATGGTTTTTTGATCTGCCTGAAGGCAAGCCTTTAGATAAGGTTCTAGAAAAATATTTATCTACACCAGGAAGTCACCTTGGCAAATTAATACAGAAAGTCATCGGACCAGTGCAAGTGGGTCAAGACCCATTCGTTAATGATCCTAAAATGTTCTATGACGTGATTCAGCGTCGTCGTAATTGGTGTAACGCCTCTTTTTGTTGTGGAGCAGGTTCAATACACAGACGCGAAGCAGTAATGGAAGCGGCTTTAAAAACCTATGCAGAACAATTGGATAGTGATGTTGAAAGTATTAAAAAGAAAGTGAAAAAAATCACTGGGGAAAAAGAAATAGATGAAAACTTAATCGACCTTGTGAATCAACAAGCGCTCATGGACAACGAATTTACACCGTACAGATTTCATGTATCTGAGGATATTTATACTTCAATCGTCTTACATTCGGATGCTGATAGAAACTGGAAATCAGTATTACATCCAGAAGTAGAGTCTAAAATGTTATCACCTCAAGATCTTTTAACATGGACGATTCAACGCTTCAAATATGCAGGTGGAACTTTAGATATCGCTAAAAATGATAACCCTGTTTTTAGAAAAGGAATGTCACTTCCGCAACGTTTAATGTATGCCACTACTATTTGGTCATATTTAGGTGGTATCTGGAACGCTATCTTTCTTGCTGCTCCATTAATATATTTATTCTTTGCTATCTCCCCAGTACAAAGTTATTCAATGGATTTCTTTATTCATATTATTCCTTTTTTAATTCTGACCGAACTCGCCTTTATGGTGGGTGGGTGGGGACTTGCAGGGTACCCATCCAAAGCCTCTTACTTAGCTTTTTTTCCAACGAACTTAAGAGCCTTGTGGACAGTAATGAAAGGCGAAAAAATCAGCTTTCCAGTAACACCTAAAGATCGTCAAGAAGGAAGTTTCTTGCATTTAGCAATACCTCAAACCGTGCTTATGGTTTTAACTACTTTAGGAATTATTTATGCTTGGTCTCAATTCCAATTAGAAAATCCTTCATATGATATTAATGGCGTTTTATTGAATACGTTTTGGGGACTCAACAACATGCTAGCCCTAAGTAGTATTATTTTTGCTGCTTTATGGAAGCCTGAATCAGAGGAGATCACTTAAATAAAATACTCTTTATACCAATTAAATAAGAGATTTTATATTAGGAACAAAAATTATGAATAATAACAAAAACAACACCCCGAGTTTTAAAGACAATCTGATAAGAGCAAGAGCCCATATTATTTTTATGTTGGCTTTAATTACTGCTTTTTCATTGGTTATATTTTTAGATAACGCCTCTTTTGAAGATCGTGTTGTGTCTAAAGCAAACGTAAAAAAGGTGATAGATTTGGAAATACCACCCAAAAGAGAATTAAGTCCTGATGAAATGCAATGGGCAAAAATTGCATGGCGATATTTTGAAAATAATACCAATGAGGAAACAGGATTAGCCAACTCTGCGAATGCATATCCATCGACAACTTTATGGGATAGCTCATCTTACTTAATGGCAGTTATTTCAGCGAAAAAACTGGGATTAATTAACGATATCGAATTTAATAATAGAGTGACTAAATTCCTTAAGAGCATGCGTAACCTGCCTCTTTATGACAAGCAACTTCCTAACAAAGCATACAATACACTGACACTTGAAATGGTAGATTATAATAATAAACCAATAGAAAAAGGTCTAGGTTGGTCGGCGTTAGATATTGGTCGTTTAATGGTTCCGATGAATATTTTAGTTTGGAACTACCCTCAATTCACAAGACAAGTAAAAGACATAACAAATCATTGGGATTTAGATGCTATCGCTAAAAATGGTGAGATGTTCGGTGCATTAAACGAAAACGGCACCACGGTGTATTTACAAGAAGGACGCTTAGGTTATGAAGAGTATGCCGCTAAATCTTTTCAGCTCATTGGGCTAGATGTTACGAGTGCTATCGATTACACCGCTTGGCTTGAATTTGTAAATATCGATGGAGTCAATGTTCCTACAGATACAAGAACACCAGCGAAGTTTACCGCTTACAACTATGTCGTTAGTGAGCCATATATTTTAGATGGTATTGAATACGGCTGGGACCAACTATCGAAAGAATTTGCAGGACGAGTTTATAGCGCCCAAGAAGCTCATTATAAGAAGACAGGTAAATTGACTGCCGTCAGTGAGGACAACATCGATCAAGCTCCTTATTTCGTCTACAACACGGTGTTTACCGATGGTAAAGAATGGAATGCGATCACTGAAGATGGGACAGATGCTTCTGAATTTAAAACACTCAGTACCAAAGCAGCTTTTGGTTGGCACATGTTGTATGAGAATGATTACACAGAAAAGTTAATCAATGCCGTCAGTAGTCTGAATGATCCTGAAAAGGGTTGGTATTCAGGGCTATATGAAAAAACCGGAAAACCTAATAAAGCGCTAACTGCGAATACCAATGGTATTATTTTAGAGACATTAGCGTACAAAAAAACGGGTGTCTTACTCAAGCCTTAATTTAAAAACAGTGAAAAAGTGGGGGGGTGTCATTTTTAAAGCCTAGATACTCCTAAATCGTTAATAATAATGAATAGAAAAGTTCTTATTATTGAACCGTAAATAATAAAAATAATATAAATCGGAGCAAGTAAATGAATACTAAACAATCTGAGGTCTGGAAGAAGCTAGAAAAACACGCCCATGAAAGTAAAACGGTTCATTTGCGGGAGGCATTTAAACAAGATGATAAACGCTTCGATAAATATTCTATAAATTTCAATAATATGCTTTTTGATTATTCAAAACAGCGAATAACTGAAGAAACAATGTCACTACTTCTGGAGTTGGCTGAAACGTCAGATATTGAAAAGTGGCAAGACAAACTGTTTCAAGGCGAACCAATAAACCACACTGAAAACAGATCTGTTTTACATACTGCGCTTCGCGATTTTTCAGAATCTAAATTGATCATAGAAGGTAACGATATCAAAGCTGATATTGAGATCGTATTGAAGAAAATGGAAGCTTTCATTGAGCGCATTCATTCGGGAAAATGGAAAGGCTTCACAGGTAAATCAATCAATACTATTGTGAATATTGGTATAGGCGGTTCTGACCTTGGACCAAAAATGCTTTATAACGCACTTAAGCCCTATCATGAGCCTGGTTTAAAAGTGCATTTTATATCTAATCTCGATGGTGCCGACTTAGCAGAGTGTATTGCTAAAATTGATCCTGAAACCACGTTATTTACCATCGCATCAAAAACGTTTACGACACTGGAAACCTTACAGAATGCTCATACAGCACGTGATTGGTTTTTAAGACACAGTCATGACGAAGCAGCCATTGCAAAACATTTTGTAGCTATCTCTACCAATACCAAAAGCGTAGCTGAATTTGGTATAGATACCGATAATATGTTTGAATTTTGGGACTGGGTAGGTGGACGTTTTTCACTTTGGTCAGCAATTGGTTTGCCCCTTGCATTAGGCATTGGTATGGAACATTTCAACAGCCTAAGAGAAGGTGCTTTCTCGGCGGATATACATTTTAAAGCACAACCTTTTGAAAAAAATATTCCAGTCTTGATGGCATTACTAGGTATTTGGAACAGAAATTTTTTAAATGCAGAAACTTTAGCGATATTACCTTACGATCATGCTTTATCTCAATTCCCTGACTTTTTACAACAACTAGAAATGGAAAGTAATGGTAAGAGTATAGATAGAGAGGGTGAATCGATAAATTATGACACTAATCCGGTGGTATGGGGCGCAACAGGAAATAACGGCCAACATGCATTCTTCCAATTATTACACCAAAGTAACACGCTTATACCTATAGATTTTATTGGTTCTGTAAATAGCGCTTATTCATTAAAAGGACATCAACAACGACTATTTTCGAATATGACAGCACAAGCAGAAGCTCTTATGCACGGTAAGACTGAAGATGAAGCTTTGGAAGAGTTAAGTTCAGAACAAAAGCATCTTTCACCTTATAAAGTCTTTAAAGGCAACGTGCCTTCTAGCACTTTACTGTTTAAAAATATTACACCTCATAGCCTAGGAATGTTAGTAGCGTTCTACGAGCAAAAAGTATTTGTACAGGGTGCTATTTGGAATTTAAATTCTTTTGATCAATGGGGCGTTGAATTAGGTAAAAAACTAGCAAACGAAGTGCTTGACGATATAGTCAGTAATGATAAAAAAAATATGCACGATTCTTCAACTGAAGGTTTAATGTCCTATTTCAAATCTAATTTCATGGATGATATAGCACTTTAAAAAGTGGCTTATCAATAGTTAAGAAACAATGAGTAATACTAAAGACAATAACAAACTGGTGTTAGATACCTTATATAGACATTCATTTGTGTTTATTCTAGCATTTGTATTAATTTTAGGAAGTGCTGCGGTACTGTGGAATACACACCAAAAAACCAAAGAACTGAACCAACGTTCAGCTGTTGTAGATGCTAAAGACTTTGCATCATCTGTTTCTCAATTTCGTAATTTTTATAGTAAAACTATAGTTCCTGCAGCACGTAGTCAAGGCATGAAAATAAGTCATGATTACATCGAAAAAGACGATAGTATCCCTCTTCCTGCAACCTTCGCTAAAGATTTTGGACAATCTCTATCACTCAGTAATTCTGCCTATACGGTTAAACTATTTAGTGATCAACCTTTTCCTTGGAGAAAAGATCAAAAACTAGATAAATTTGAAAAAGATTCTTTAGCAAAAATTCAACAGTCACCCAATCAACCTGTTTGGTCATTTGAAACCTTAGATGGAGTTCCTGTCCTCCGTTATGCAAGAGGTGATGTATTAAAAGAAAACTGTATCGCCTGTCATAACTCTTATATTGGAACACCAAAAACAGACTGGAAAGTGGGTGATGTGCGAGGTGTATTAGAAGTTATCCGCCCTATTTCTGCTTTTGAAACTGAATCAACAAACGTTTTAAAAAACTCATTTTTGACCATGTTAGCGCTCATTCTTTCTATGGTATTACTGATTTTCTTTGTACTTCGTAAACTTAGTCGTTCAATTAAATCAACCTACGATGCTTATGTAAAAGAAGAAAAACTGACTAAAGAATTAAAAGCAAGTGATGTGAAAATGCATGCCATAGTTGACTCAGTTCAAGAAGTCATTATTGTGCTAGATAAAGATGGGGTAATCCAAGAGAGTAATTATGCTATTCAATCAATGTTTGGCTATGACCAACAAAATATTGTAGGAAAAAATATTACTCTGCTTTTAGAAGACAACGTCGTTGAAAATCCACAACACCTGATAAGAGATATTGTAGGAAAAAGAAGAGAAGTTATAGGGATACATAATAATAAAGAAAAACTCTCTATAGAACTTTTTGTTAATGAAGCGCATTTAGATAGTCAGACCATTTACACTGCAAGCCTTCGTGATATAAGTCACTTTAAAAAAGCTGAAGAAGTAACTGCCCAAGCACATAAAGCTGCACTTGAATCTGCCGAATTAAAAAGCGAATTTCTCGCCAACATGAGTCATGAAATTAGAACACCGATGAATGGTGTGATTGGAATGACAGAGCTTTTATTACATTCTGAATTGGATGATGATCAAAAAGATTTAGCAAGTACCGTGAAAGAAAGTGCAGATTCTTTATTAACAATTATCAATGACATACTAGATTTTTCTAAAATTGAAGCAGGAAAACTCTCTATTGTTAAAACACCTTTCGATCTGCTCAAAATGATTGAAGGCTCTCTTAGTCTATTGAGTAACGATGCAGATCATAAAAATGTTGAAATGACATTCTTTATTGATAGTAATGTCCCTATGGAAATAACACAAGATGCGGGTAGATTACGCCAAGTGTTAATTAACCTATGCAACAATGCTTTAAAATTCACTGAAAATGGCAATATTATTCTTCATATTTCAATGAAAGATAATCAAACTCTTCATTTTTCAGTTATCGATACAGGCATAGGTATACCAAAAGAGTCGCAAGATAACTTATTTGATAGTTTCTCACAGGTAGATGGATCTAATTCTCGAGAGCACGGTGGTACAGGCTTAGGGCTTGCTATATGTAAACAGCTGATTAACTTAATGGATGGAGAGATTGGTGTTCAAAGTGAATTACATGTTGGCTCTACTTTTTGGTTTACTATAAAAATCGATCCCATTGAAGAGGCTATTAAACCTTATATTTATGGTAAAAACTCAGTTCTAATGATGAGCAGTTCTGATTTATTAAACCGATACTACAACAAACAATTAACACAATGGGGAATGAAATCTACGGTTGTTAAAAAGCTCAATGATTTAACAGACAAACTTGATAAAAATAGCTATGACATGTTGTGCATCGATACTGATAATATTTATTTAGATGAACAGAACCCTGAATCATTCTTACAAGTAATAAATACTATACAGGCAAAGTCAGAAGCTATTTTCTTTCTCTATGCCAGTAGAAAACAATTTAAAAAAATAAAGGAAATCGAATCAGACCAAGATTTAGATTTCGACTTAAATAATGGTATTTATTTGTTTGAAAAGCCAGTTAAGCATACTGCTATCAAATCATTACTGTATCAATTAAGTAAACAAAAAAGATCTCAAGATCAAAATTTCATTAAAAATAAAGAAACCAAAAAAAATCCTAATAAACCTTTATTGAGCAATAAAAATACTTCTTTGAAAGAATCATCAAAAACACATACAGTTGATAAAAGTTTAAGAGAC
Organism: uncultured Cocleimonas sp.; assembly: GCA_937929875.1. Lineage (GTDB taxonomy): Bacteria > Pseudomonadota > Gammaproteobacteria > Thiotrichales > Thiotrichaceae > Cocleimonas. Next base: position 7,153 of record CALFUP010000257.1, read on the forward strand.
ACAACTTTTCATATCTTGTTAGCTGAAGACAACCTAGTTAATCAGAAAGTAGCTATGGTTATGTTAAAAAAATTAGGTTATCAAGTATCAATCGCAGAAAACGGTGAAGAGGCATATATTAAAGCCAATGATACATTTTTCGATACAATATTAATGGATTGCCAAATGCCAGTGATGGATGGATATGAGGCAACAAAGCGAATAAGAGCATTACCTCCATCACATTTTAATATAGATATACCAATTATAGCTTTTACTGCACATGCAATGAAAGACGATGACAATGTATGTAAAGAAGCTGGTATGGATGATTATTTAAGTAAACCTGTTACTTTGGATGCATTAAATAAAGTATTTGAACAAAGATTTGATGCACTTCATGAGCGGCAAGAAAAGTATCTTGCTAAACAAATAAACAAAGGGGAAAAGCGATGAAAGGAATTATATTTACAGAATTTTTAGAAATGGTTGAAGATACATTTTCACCTGAAATGGCAGACAAAATAATTGAAGCATCAACTAATCTATCAACAGATGGAGCTTATACAGCTGTTGGAACCTATCATCATTCGGAGTTAATAGAACTAGTCAGTCATTTAAGTAATGAGGTTGATGTAGATATTCCTCTTCTTGTGGAAACGTTTGGTACCTTTTTGTTTGGGCGTTTCGTTGTTCTATATCCAAGCTTTTTTACTGATGATCAAACCACTTTTGGTTTCTTAGATTTAATTGAAAATCACGTACATGTTGAAGTGAGAAAGCTCTATCCGGATGCAGAGCTCCCTACTTTCGATACTACTCTTATCAATGAAAACCAACTACAAATGATCTATCAATCAAAGCGACCTTTTGCTCCAGTTGCCTATGGTCTTATGCAAGGATGTATTGCTCATTACAAAGAAGATATTTCTGTTGAAAGAGAAGATTTAGGTAATGGAGAGAACAAACATGTCAAATTCACACTAACAAAAAACTCATAACTTAATAGAGTAAACGATGAGTATCGAAGAAAAACAATTATTCGAAAGGCGTATAAAACGAGAAAAAAATGCTCGTAGACAAGCAGAAGACCTGCTCGAAACAAAAAGTCTTGAGCTTTACAAAGCCAACAAAGAATTGCAAAAGCTTGCTGAAACACAAGAAGATCAGATCAAAACTCGAACAGCCGAACTAAAGGTTGCTAGAGATAAAGCATTAAGTGCTAGTGAAGCAAAAAGTAATTTCTTAGCAACAATGAGTCATGAAATTCGAACACCAATGAATGGTGTTATCGGAATGGCTCATCTCTTGCTTGATACAGAACTTAATACAAAACAACGTCGACAATTATCTGTTTTACTTTCTTCTTCAGAGTCCTTGCTACAAATAATCAATGACGTATTAGATCTCTCAAAACTTGAGTCAGGTAAATTAGAATGTGAAAAACATTCATTTAAGTTAAACGTATTAGTTGACGATATTCTCAATTCCCTTGCTCTAACCAGTGCCCAAAAGAAGCTAGAACTTATTAATATAATCGATTCAAATATCCCCAATCAACTCATAGGAGACCCAAGTAGATTAAGGCAGATATTGATTAATTTGCTGGGAAATGCGATTAAATTTACAGAGGCGGGACATGTCCTCTTAAAATTAACGTTACAAAAAGATAAGCTTAAAACCAATCATAATAATCATGCTACTCAAGCATCCTTAAATGAATCAATCTCGTTAAAGTTTGAAATTACTGATACTGGTAAAGGTATTGCGAAAGCAGATTTAGAAAAACTTTTTAAACCCTTTAGCCAAATTGCGAATACAAAATATGATACACAATTACAAAAAGGAACAGGTTTAGGGTTATCAATTTGTAAAAAATTAACGTCTGTTATGCAAGGTGAAATCGGTATTACAAGCGAGGAAAACATCGGGACAACATTTTGGTTAACACTTCCTTTTGAAAGCCCTAAACAAGCTAAAAAAACTAAACTCTCATCTCATAACATCTGTTTCTATGAAAGTCTGGTTAGTATCCGAACTTTAATGTCTGAGCAATTAGAAAATATTTGTGAAAATGTACAAAGTGCTGAAAAGCTTGAAGATTTAGTAAGGTACTCTAAAGAAAATACCAAAGACCAAGATTTAGTTTTAATAGATTCAGAAAATCTAAGTGAAGTAGAAAATTTACGATTAATTGAATACCTCGAATCAAATGACGTTAACACAAAACAACTGATATTTATTCAAAGTGTGAATGAAATTAACCCGAGATTAAGTAACTATTGTGAAGAGAATAAAATCACAACTATTATGAAACCACTCAGTCAACTTAAACTCGCCGATGTCATTTTACCTAAAGATAAAGATCAAATTAACAAAGAAGTCGTATCATTAAATTCTAAAAATTCCACATTCAAAGGTAAAAAACTCCTATTGGCAGAAGATAATAAGGTCAATCAAATGGTGGTGAAAGCACTATTGAGTAAGCAAGGTATTGAAGTCACCGTCGCAAATGATGGTATTGAAGCATTAGAACATTATCAAAAATCACTTTTCGATTTGATTTTCCTTGATATCAACATGCCTCGAATGGGTGGCCTAGAAGCCTTGAAAGAACTGCATAAGCTCATGGATACTGACGAAAAACGCATCCCTATCATTGCGTTGACTGCAAATGCATTACAAGGGGCAAAGGAACAATATCTTTCTTCTGGCATGGATGGATATTTAACAAAACCAATCGAAATGGATAAAATGCATCAAGAATTAGAGAAATGGCTACTTTAACTAAAATTATCAACGATAGTTAAATTTAACTTGGAAACAACTCAAGTAGCTAATGTAGCAAGTGCGTGTTTAAATAAGCATAATAATGAATTCATTTACTCCTCAAAATACCTTAAATAAAAATAATACTAACAAGACAAAACAAAAGTTAGCCTCGCCTTTGCCCATGCGGCATGGGGTGTCTGCAAGTCGTGTCTGGCTTCCTAAAATTGGCGATTATAAGAACAGTACGGAAAAGTATGGTACTTGGAATACCATGCTAGATTTCTTGCTGGAACGCTTTCCCTTTATTGGTGAAGAAATCCTCATAGAACGTCTTGAACGTGGTCATATAGTGAGTCAAACTGGTGAGACTTTTACACCTGAAAGTCCTTATCAAGCTGAGCTTTTTTTATTTTATTATCGCGAAATACCGAATGAACCTAAGATTCCGTTTAAAGAAGAAATCCTGTTTAAAGATGAACATATTATTGTCGTTGATAAACCTCACTTTATTCCAGTAACCCCTTCAGGCAGATATGTAAGAGAAAGTTTATTAGCTCGTTTAAAACATCACTATCAGAACGAAGACATTAGCCCGATACATCGACTAGATCGCGAGACTGCTGGTGTGATGTTATTTAGCTGTGATACCGAGATTCGCGGCGCTTATCAAAACTTATTCCAGAAGCGCGAAGTCAAAAAAACCTACGAAGCGATTGCAAATACTTCGGATCATACTTTTCCATTGATTTATAAAAGCAGAATCACTCAAAGCGATGAGACCTTCTTTATCATGCGTGAAGAACAAGGAGAAGCAAACTCAGAAACGAGCATAGATCTGATAGAAACCCGGGGAGATCTAGCGCGCTATCACCTTTCACCCGTGACAGGTAGACAGCATCAATTGCGAGTACATTTGATGTCTTTGGGCTTCCCTATTCTAAATGATCCTTTTTATCCTGAGCTATTACCCAGCAAAGGGGAAGACTATTCTCAACCTTTGCAGTTACTTGCTAAAACGATAGAATTCATTGACCCACTTACTAATACAGTGCGATTTTTTGAGAGTAAACAAAGGCTAACTTTCTAAAAAATGTAGGCAAAAAAATACCCTAGAAGACCGCGCTGCTAGGGTATTTGAACTTACTTTGTAATTTCTAAAAGTTATTACTAATAAGTTTGTATTGTGATACCTGCACTAAAAGTATCTAAATCTTCTTCCAGTATTTCATGACGCTGAACTTCTACGCGTAAATCTACATTCTCAGAAACATTTACATAAGCACCCACACCATAGTATGGATTGGTGTCTTCTAAATTTGCTCTAACAGTATCATCTTCTGAATCAGTTTTAATTCTTTCAAGACCTACCCGTGTAAACAAACCAGCATTTTCACTCAGTGGCAAATAACCTACGGCAGAAAACTGAATAGCTGTTGCTTCGAATTCAGCATCGACACCGCTAACGCTACTAGCATCACCACCAAAGTCAGCATAGCCTAACTCTAAAGAAATATTATTATTCAGGTATTTACCTACAGCAACATTGTAACCGCTTTCCTGTATTCCACCCTCGTAATCGGCATGTAAACCATTTGCAGCAACGTACCAAGATCTCTCTGTTTGATACACTTGGTTCGAGTGATCAGCGAAAGTACTTGTCGCAGCGAGTACGAATAAGACAGGTAGTGATATTTTTAAAAGTGTATTTTTCATAAAAATTCCATTTTATAAATGAGACAGTAGAAACTTTAAATTTTAGCTAGTAAATAGCTTTGATAAGCTTCATTTTTTTGCACACATTTATTCTAACAGACTGTTTTTATTATATTTGCTCAAAAAACAAGCGTTGTGATTCACAAATTGAATAGAAATTAAACAAAAATGACACCCCCCCACTTTTTGTGGTATTTACTGTCTGTAATCAAAGGGAATTTCTATCAAATTACTTTTCGACGTTTTTATCAAAAATAATCTTCTTCCATTTTTCAGGCCCAGTCATATGCACTGACTCACCCATTGAATCCACAGCAACCGTCACTGGCATATCTTTGACATCAAACTCATAAATTGCTTCCATACCCATTTCTTCAAAGGCTAAAACTTTCGCTCCGATGATTGCTTTTGATACTAGATAAGCAGCTCCACCGACTGCCATCAAATAAACACTTTTATGTTTTTTAATGGCTTCTATTCCTACAGGGCCACGCTCTGCCTTTCCGATCATGCCTAACAGGCCGGTTTCGGCTAGCATTTGCTCTGTGAATTTATCCATACGAGTTGAGGTTGTAGGACCTGCTGGACCAACGACTTCATCTCTCACAGGATCCACAGGACCTACATAATAGATAAATTTACCTTTTAGACTGACTGGCAATTCTTCTCCAGCATCTAACATACTAGTCATACGTTTATGGGCAGCATCTCGACCTGTCAGAATTTTACCGTTAAGCAATAATACGTCGCCTGGGTTCCACGTTTGTACCTCTTCAGGCGTAATATTATTTAGATCAACACGTTTTGCTGAATCGCCCGGCTCGTAACTAATATCTGGCCAAACACTACTATCTGGCGGTGTTAATACTGCAGGCCCGGAACCATCCAGTACAAAATGTGCATGTCGTGTTGCGGCACAATTTGGAATCATGGTGACAGGTAAAGATGCGGCATGGGTTGGATAATCCATTATTTTCACATCTAGCACAGTGGTTAATCCACCTAAGCCTTGAGCACCAATACCCAAATTATTGACTGCATCCATAATTTCTAAGCGCAGTTCTTCCACTCGATTTTGTGGACCACGCTCGCGTAATTCATGAATATCAATATCTTGCATCAATGACTGCTTAGCCATGACTGCAGATTTCTCAGCAGTTCCACCAACGCCAATACCCAAAACACCTGGTGGACACCAACCAGAACCCATTGTTGGCACAGTCTTTACGACCCAATCAACCAAAGAATCACTAGGGTTTAGCATCACCATTTTCGATTTATTTTCAGAGCCGCCACCTTTTGCCGCAATCTCAACTTCGACTTTATCGCCTTTGGTACTAATGATATGTACAACAGCCGGAGTATTGTCTTTAGTGTTGGTTCGTGAACCTAAAGGGTCTGCCATAATCGAGGCGCGGAGTTTATTATCAGGGTGCATATAAGCATGACGCGTGCCTTCATTCACCATCTCCTGAATGTCCATATCAGTTTTATCCCACGTTACGTCCATTCCTACATGAACAAATACCGCAACGATGCCAGTGTCTTGGCATAAAGGCCGTTGGCCTTGAGCACACATACGAGAGTTAACTAAAATCTGCGTTAACGCATCTTTAGCAGCGGGTGATTCTTCTTGCTCCCATGCCTTAGTCACGGCTTTAATAAAGTCTTCACCGTGGTAATATGAAATAAACTGCAACGCATCCGCGATGCTAGTGATAAAATCGGTTTGCTTAATTGTATTCATAAGATTCTTCAGGGCTTTTTAATATCCATCAAACTATAACAATTTGTTCAATAACCCACACCTATAAATAATGAATAGTAATAATAAATCAAACGAAAAAATCACAGAGTTAGACACTAAAACGGTTACTCCAGAGCATGATATTTTTATTATCGGCGGTGGCATAAATGGCTGTGGAATTGCACGTGATGCAGCTGGACGAGGTTATTCAGTCTTTCTCGCAGAAGCAGATGATCTTGCCAGTGGCACTTCATCTCAATCAACGAAGTTAATCCATGGTGGCTTACGCTATTTAGAACATTACGAATTCAAACTAGTCCGCGAAGCCCTTACCGAACGAGAGATATTGTGGCGAGTGGCACCACATATTATTCATCCTTTACGATTTATTCTTCCATACCATAAAGGACTTCGGCCTTGGTGGTTATTGCGCTTAGGTTTATTTATTTATGACCACCTTGGTATAACCAATGGCGGCGGCCGTAAAAAACTACCTACTAGTCATTCGATTAGTCTGGCTTCAACAGAAGAAGGCGACTGTTTAAAACAAAACTACAAGAAAGGCCTCGAGTATTCGGATTGCTGGGTCAATGATTCTCGCTTAGTCGTGTTAAATGCGATGGATGCTCATGAGTATGGCGCTACCATTAAAACCCAACACAAATGTATTGGCATTGAACGCCATGCAGAGCATTGGTCAGTGACACTTGAAAACCAATTAACCAAACAAACCGAAGTTGTTACAGCTAAAGTGCTGATTAATGCGGCGGGTCCTTGGGTAGATGACATCATCGACCTAGTCAGTAACGTTGATAAGAAAGAAACTGCCACTAAAGCTAACAATATTCGTAAAGTCCAAGGTAGCCATATCGTCGTACCTAAATTATATGAACATGATAAGTGTTATATTTTTCAAAACGATGATGATCGAATTACTTTTGCTATTCCGTATCATGAAGATTTCACCATGATCGGAACTACCGATTATGAAATAGATAGCGATCCACGCAATGCAAAAATTACAGAAAGTGAAATTGATTATCTTTGTAATGCTGCAAATGAATATTTCAACACTCAAATTAAACCAGAAGATATTGTTAGCACTTACTCAGGTGTACGTTCTTTATACAATGATGGTGCTTCAAAAGCCCAAGAAACGACTCGTGATTATGTTTTGCAGATAGATGAAAACAGTGATTTCAAAGCACCATTGCTTAATATTTTTGGCGGCAAGTTAACAACCTACCGCAGACTAGCTGAGTCGATGATGGAACTCGTTGATGACATACTCGGAAAAGAAAATAATCACTGGACCGAACACGCACATCTACCTGGTGGCGACTATGCCATTGATGACAAACAAAAACTACATGGTTTGTTTAAGTACGATTATGGTTTTTTACCTAAAGGAGTTATTACTCGATTAATGCGTAATTATGGCTCTAAAGCTGCCTTGATCTTAGGTAAAGCTGAAAGCGAAGCTGAACTAGGCATTCATTTTGGTCATGGACTTTATCAAAAAGAAGTCGAGTATGTGATTGAAAATGAGTTTGCCATAAAAGCTGAAGATATCTTATTACGTCGCACAAAACTGGGGTTAAGGTTTAGCGAAGAAGAAAAAGAGCATCTGCAGCAGTGGATGGAAAACAATACACATTAAGCAAACTTTACGAGGTTAAAAATGACA
>CALFUP010000258.1 GCA_937929875.1 uncultured Cocleimonas sp.
GGTGGATTAGGCTTCTCAGCACACGCTCACTCGCAAGTTGTGATGAAAGTATCTGGCAGAAGTATTACAGCTGGCGTCACAATCATGGTACCTAACTCACTCGGCCCTGGTGAGTTGTTGATGAAGTACGGTACAAAAGAACAACAAGAATACTACCTACCAAGATTGGCCATAGGCCAGGAAATTCCATGCTTTGCATTAACGGGACCAGAAGCAGGCAGTGATGCTGGTGCTATTCCTGATACAGGAATCGTCTGTAAAGCTGATTTCAATGGTGAAAAAGACGTTCTCGGCATTCGTTTAAACTGGGAAAAGCGTTACATCACATTAGCGCCAGTCGCTACTCTACTAGGACTAGCTTTTCAATTATACGACCCTGACAATTTACTCAGCAATGATATTGAACGAGATGGTGACCATATCGGAATTACTGTTGCACTCATCCCTACAGACACCGCGGGTATTGATATTGGCAAACGTCACTTCACGCTCAATGCAACCTTCATGAATGGTCCAAACTGGGGTAAAGATGTATTTATCCCAATGGATTATTTAATCGGTGGTGTTGCTAAAGCAGGTATGGGCTGGAAGATGTTAGTTGAATGTTTAGGCGAAGGCCGCGGCATATCACTACCGGCACAGTCTACAGGTGCAGCTAAGTTAGCAAGTCGCTATACGGGTGCTTATGCTCGCGTGCGTAAGCAATTTGGTGTCTCTATTGGGCATTTTGAAGGTATTGAAGAGCCATTAGCAAATATTTTAGGCAATACTTACTTAATGGATGCAGCTCGCAGACTAACTACGACTGCATTAGATCAAGGCCAACGACCTGCCGTTGTTACCGCGTTACTCAAATATCAAATGACTGAGAGAATGCGTGATGTAATAAATAATGCTATGGATATCCAAGGTGGCTCAGGAATTTGTCTTGGCCCATCAAACTTTATTGGCCGAGGCTATCAAGCTGTTCCTATCGCGATTACGGTTGAAGGCGCTAATATATTAACTCGTTCATTAATTGTCTTTGGGCAAGGCTCAATACGCTGCCATCCATATCTTTTAGATATTATGAAAGCAACTCAAGAAGATGATCTAAATACACTGGATAGTAAGTTATTTAGTCACATAGGCTTCGTAGTGAGCAATCTATCCCGCAGTGTTTGGTTTGGCTTAACCAACGCTATTTTTGAAGCACCTGGAACACCTTCAACGCGTAAATATTATCGTCGCTTAATCCGCTTAAGCGCTGGTTTTGCGCTATTAACAGATTATGCATTATTAACACTGGGTGGAAACCTGAAACGCAAAGAACGCTTATCAGGCCGATTTGCAGATGTACTTTCAAATATGTATATGTGCTCGGCAGCATTGAAACACTTTGAAGACCAAGGTGAACCAGAAGCTGACTTACCATTGCTAGATTATGCCTGTCAGACTGCAATGCATGATGCTCAACAAGCACTTTTGGCTATATTCTATAACTTACCCTTCTCGGTTATTGCCAAATCTCTAAGAGTATTAATGTTTCCTTTCGGCAAACCCTTTTCACCACCTTCAGATGCGCTAATCCACAAAGTTGCTCGATTAGGTTTAGAGCCTTCCCCTACTAGAGATCGCTTAACCGAGGGCTGTTTTATCAATGACGACCCAAAGGATCCTCTAGGCAGAATAGAGCATGCATTCCAATTAGCAATTAAAGCGGAAGATCTTGAATACAAATTCAAAAAGCTAAACAAAGCTGATCAACTGGATGCTATCACTCATGCAGAACGTATTACGGAGGCGGTTGATAAAGAACTAATAAGCAAAGCAGAAGGACAACAACTTGAAGAGCTATATGCTGCTACTTTAGAAGCGATTAGAGTTGACCACTTTACCAAGGAGGAATTATTACGTGGCACAAAATAAGACAAAAGCCATGGCTAGAGATGTTTATCTAGTCGATGGTGCGCGGACACCTTTTTTAAAAGCACAAGGCAAACCAGGCCTATTTAGCGCTATTGACCTAGCACTTGGGGCAAGTAACCCATTAATGCTCCGACAGCCCTTTGCTGCTTCTGATCTTGATGAGGTCATTTATGGCTGCATGATGCCTAGTGAAGACGAGGCGAACATCGCTCGCATCCTTGCACTTCGAATCGGCGGTGGCGATAAGCTTACTGCCTATACGGTTCAACGTAACTGCGCCTCAGGGATGCAAGCTGTCGATAATGCAGTAAGAAATATTTCTCATGGTTATGCTGATTTAATTATGGCAGGTGGTGTCGATTCAATGAGTCGCGCTCCGCTGTTACTACGTCAAGACATGGTGCATTGGTTGGCCAATTGGAGCCGTGCAAAAACAGCAGGTGCTAAATTGAAAGCAATAAGTCGATTAAAAGGACGTTATTTTGCGCCTATCATCGCCCTTATGCGTGGTTTGACTGACCCTGTGGTTGGACTAAATATGGGACAAACCGCTGAAAACCTTGCGTATCGTTTTAATATTACCCGTGAAGAAATGGATCAATACTCTGTTCAAAGTCATTTACGTTTAAGCGCTGCTATGAAGGCTGGTCATTTAGATGAAATAGAGCCGCTATACGATGACAAAGGCAATGTTTATATTGAAGATGACGGCGTTCGTCATGATAGCTCGATGGAAAAGCTCGCAAAACTAAAGCCATTTTTTGATAGACCTTACGGTAGTGTCACTCCCGCGAACAGCTCACAGATTACTGACGGAGCAACTAGTTTAATTATTGCGAGTGAAGATGCGATAAAAAAACATGGACTTACGCCTATGGCTAAGTTGAATGCTGCACAGTGGGCCGGCTTAAGCCCTGCTGAAATGGGCTTAGGACCTGCTCATGCAATTGCCAGCACTCTTGAACACCATGAGCTCACCCAAAAAGACATCGATTACTGGGAGATAAACGAAGCATTTGCAGCACAAGTACAAGCCTGTGTCTTAGCTTTGAATGATCCCGAATACTGTAAGAATGAAATCGGCCTATCAAAAGCAGTAGGACAAATTCCTGATGACCGATTAAACGTTGATGGTGGCGCGATCTCTTTAGGTCATCCAGTCGGTACTAGTGGCGCTCGCATAGTTTTACATCTAGCGAAAACACTTCAACGTGAAAATTCTAAGAAAGGTATCGCCTCACTCTGTATTGGTGGTGGTCAAGGTGGTTCAATGTTGGTGGAGGCAGTATGAATACAATAAAGAATACAGAAATGAATATAATTGAAACTGACTTTCAGCACTTCTCTCTATCTATTGAAGATGGTATTGCATGGCTATGTATTGATGTAAAAGATGAAGCTGCGAATGTCATCAGTCCTGATGTAGTATCAGAACTTGATAGAGCCTGTGATGAAGTTTCAAAGTTAAGTTCAACTCTAGGCCTCAAGGGTTTGATTCTATTTTCAGGTAAACCCACTGGCTTTATTGCTGGCGCCGACGTTAAGAAATTTCGTGAAATCACTGATCCTGAAGAAGCTCGCTTGTTCATTAAAGCTGGGCATGCTGCTTGTAAAAAACTTGAAGATTTGGCTATACCAACTTTAGCTATGGTCGAAGGTTTTTGTATGGGTGGCGGTTTAGAAGTAGCCTTAGCTTGTGATTACATAATTGTAGACGACGCACCATCAACAAAGCTATCTCTTCCAGAAGTGAAACTTGGCATTCACCCAGGCTTTGGCGGAACTGTTCGCTCCATTAGACGAATTGGAGTCATGCAAGCCATGCCGATGATGCTAACAGGAAAGAACATTTTACCTCGTCAAGCAGCCAAAATGGGCTTGGTTGATATGTGCGTACCACTTAGACAGCTTAAGAGTAGTGCAATCCAAACAATCCTTCGTAAGCCAGAGAAAAAACAGGCGCCTAAAAGCGCTAAATTACTAGAACTCGGTCCAATGCGATCACTGGTTGCCATGCAAATGCGTAAGGAAGTTGCCTCTAAAGCCAAACAAGAGCATTACCCTGCTCCTTATGCCTTAATTAATCTTTGGGAAGCTCACGGTAGCAATAGTGATGAAATGTACGCTGCTGAAGCTGAATCAGTTCTACAGCTAGGTATGACCGATACCGCAAGAAATCTTGCGCGCGTATTTTTTCTGCAAAATCGTTTAAAAGCATTAGGTGACAAATCTTTTTTCACACCAAAACATGTGCATGTCATTGGCGGTGGAGTAATGGGTGGAGATATTGCCGCTTGGTGTGCCATGCAAGGCATGAAAGTTACTATCCAAGACATCAGTACAGATGCCTTAGGTCGTGTAATGGGCAGAGCAACTAAAGGCTTTAAGCGTCGCTATCGCAAAGACAAGTTTCGCATCATGCAGGCTCAAGATAACTTAATTCCTGATTTGCATGGTCATGGAATTCCAACTGCAGATGTTATTATCGAGGCCATTTATGAAAACCTTGAAGCCAAGCAGAGTATTTTTAAAGAAGTAGAAACAAAGGCAAAAGCGGACGCTATAATCGCCACAAATACTTCAAGTATTCCACTTAGCGACATAGCCAAGGTAATGAAAAAACCACAACGACTGGTTGGCTTACACTTCTTTAATCCTGTGTTTAAAATGCCTTTATTGGAGATTGTTTATACTCCGAAAAAGACTAATGTCACTGTTATCAAACAAGCCCAATCTTTCGGAGTTCACATTGGAAAACTGCCACTTCCAGTTAAAAGTTCTCCAGGTTTTCTAATTAACCGAATATTAATGCCTTACATTTTAGAAGGTGTGACAGCTCAACAAGAAGGTATACCTGTTGCCGTAATTGATAAAGCAGCCGTTGATTACGGAATGCCGATGGGCCCTCTGGAACTGGCAGATACCGTAGGTTTAGACATCTGTCTAAATGTCGGAAGAATATTAGCTGATACGGTAGGCGTTACACTTCCCACATCGCTTGATAGTGAAGTAGAAGCAGGTAAATTAGGTAAAAAATCTGGAGAAGGCTTCTATCAGTGGAAAGAGGGTAAAAAACAAAAAGCTACCAAAGATGAATGGAATGGTGACATTCAACAATTACAAAACCGTCTAATTGAAAAGCTTACCAATGAGTCTCAAAAGTGTCTAGACGAAGGCATTGTGGAAGATGCTGACTTACTTGATGCTGGTGTGATTTTTGGTACTGGTTTCGCACCGTTTAGAGGCGGACCAATGAATGCTATAAGCGAATCAACTGGAGACTAGCTTAACCTTCTAATCTAGTCGCTTCCAAAATAATAGTAAAAAAGTAGGGGGGTGTCATTGATCATGGCATCTCTCACTAGTACATCGATGATTTAACATTTCTGTTCCTAGAACTCTGCGCTAACCTTATTCGATCAAACTCCGAAGGTTTAGTACCCAATACGGCTTGATATAGACTATTCACAAGCATCGCCATTTTTTCATAATCTAACTGGTCTTTAGGATCATTCTTAGTCTTTAAATCAAGTATTTTATGTTTACTTAAGGAGTCACTAATTAAGACTGCTGGAAACCCTTGATTCCAATAATTCACATGATCTGTCGAATCTGTTTTATTAAAACTTTCAAAAAGTGTATGTGAGTATAAAGATAATGATGAAGCACTATTAAACCCTTTTTTTAACTCCCTTATACTCTTAAAATCTTTTAATCTACCTACAAGTTTTAAAGTATCATCTTTAGGAGGATACAAAAAATCTAGAAACTTATAAGGATGATTTAAGGAGTGATTATTCGTATTAATATGCCCCACACCATCTAAAGAGACCATTAATCGTACTTTTTTGTTAATCTTCTTCAATGAGTTGGCATGAAAATAACTACCGGTATTCACAATATTCTCTGACTGATTCATGGACAGAGGATATGCAATTAAAATAACGCCAATCTTTAATTTTTCATTATTTTCGGCCAAATGACGCGCTAGTTCGATTAAAGTAGCTACTCCGCTGGCATTGCCCCCTGTATCAACAGAATCATCCTCAGCATCATAATGCACCCCTAAAACATATAGCTCTTGGGTATCGGGCCCAAGTTGCAGAGATACATTACGGTATTCTTTAGATAATGTCGAAATACTCTGATACTCAGGCAAACCTACTTGGGAAAATTGTCGATATATGTAATCAGCGGTTTTATTTAAATTATCGTAATTAATGGTTCTTGGCGCATAAGCACTAGTAAGTAACTGAACATGCATTTTTAAATCATTAATATCAACAATGTGATTTGTTTTTTCAGGGTCAGAAGTAAAGACAGGTTGCGTCACAAAAAACCACAATAGCAAACTAGCCACGGTAAAAGCTATTAGCCAATCAATTAAGTTATTAATTATGCGACTAGTAAAAGAATCAGGCATTGACACGTTAAACACGTTAAACAAAACATCAATGTCTCATGTTCTCGAACTACAATTATAAAAATAAGTGCAGAAGGTTTAACTGGGCTGATTAATGAATAAACCTAAGCCATACCGTATAGATCATCCAAAACGAACAGATATGATAGATTATGTATTAAAAATGACACCCCCCTACTTTTTGAGTAGGATTGAGCATAAGTACAATGGCATTAAAAGAAGATTGATAATTGAATAATTATCAGGTACAAAAAAGCCAGCTTGCAGCTGGCTCTTTCGATATATAAACAAAATTTACATTGCTTGAATTCTAGAATTTAAACGGCTCTTACTGCGAGCTGCTTTATTCTTGTGCATAATTCCTTTTGATACACTTGAATCAATTGCAGGAACCGCAATTTTATATGCTTCAACAGCAGCTGCTTTATCTCCAGCTTCAATTGCATATACAACCGTTTTAACTGTAGTACGCATACCTGAACGGATATGTTTATTATGTTGACGTCTAACTTCTGATTGACGAGCACGTTTCTTAGCTGATGTTATATTTGGCAAAGTACTTCTCCCACAAGGGCATTTAAAAACAAGGCGGGTATTATGCTGAATTTATTTTCCAACATCAATACTTTTTAAAGATATTTTTCGAAACTATTAAAACTAAGCAATTTGTTTCTCTTTAAGGGTATCTACATCTAATTTACCACCCTTTTCAGCCTGAATATCCAGTCTTGAAAAAAGTTTTTGGTCATCAGATTCTTCAGGGTTATCTGTAGTTAATAGTCGATCGCCATAGAACATAGAATTAGCACCTGCAAAGAAACATAAAGCCTGCATTTCATCATTCATTTCAGTTCTACCAGCAGATAAACGCACATATGATGTCGGCATAAGGATACGAGCAACTGCAATTGTACGAATAAACTCAAAAGGATCTAATTTATCAATACCATCCAATGGAGTACCTTTCACTTGCACTAAGTCATTGATCGGAACTGACTCTGGAGCTTGTGGCAAGTTAGCTAATTCTTGGAGCAATCTAGCTCGATCTCGGCGCGTTTCACCCATTCCTAAAATGCCGCCAGAACACACATTAATACCTGCATCTCTAACATTGCTTAACGTATCTAAACGATCTTGATACGTTCTCGTTGATATTACCGTACCGTAGAATTCAGGTGAGGTGTCTAGGTTATGATTATAGTAGTCGAGACCTACTTCTTTTAACTTTTTAGCTTGTGACTCCTCAAGCATCCCTAGAGTGACACAAGTTTCCATGCCCATTTCCTTTACAGCCTTGATCATATCAATAACTTTATCGAGACTCTTGTCAGTGGGGTTACGCCACGCAGCACCCATACAGAAACGTGTCGCTCCATTTTCTTTAGCTTCAGAGGCTGCAGAAATAACTTCCTGTAGCTCTAGGAGCCGTTCGCGTTCTAAACCCGTATCATTTTTTGAACTTTGAGAACAATAAGAACAATCTTCAGGACATGCACCAGTTTTAATACTAAGTAATGTACTTATTTGTACTTCATTAGGATTGAAGTTAGCTCTGTGAATCGTATGTGATTTAAATATAAGGTCATTAAAAGGTAAATTAAATAATGATTCAATTTCGTTTGTTTTCCAATCGTTACGAAGCACACTCATGAGACAACCTATTCCTTGTATTAAATTAATATACCGACTTGGTAGTGTATGAAATTATGAAGAAGAGTCAATCTTACATATTTAATAGATAGATAAAAAATAACTACAGTTTATTCAAAAACAATATAAAGCATGTAACAGGACGTAATTGAATAAAATATAACGAGTTTATTAACTGACCCATCAACTTATTGTATATAAAAAAACAGACAAAAAAAAACCGAGATAAATATCTCGGTTTTCTTGATTAGTTCTGAATTACTCAGTGGCAGCGTCAGGTCTATCGACAAACTCAATATATGCCATAGGAGCATTATCACCTGCTCTGTAACCACACTTGATGATTCTAGTGTAACCACCAGCTCTTTCTTTATAACGTGGGCCTAACTCTTTAAATAAGATACCAACGCATTCATCATCACGTAAACGAGCAAATGCTGTACGTCGATTATGAACTGAATCAATTTTTGCACGAGTAACTAAAGGCTCTGCAACACGACGAAGCTCTTTTGCTTTAGCAACAGTAGTTTTAATGCCACCGTGTTTTATTAATGCAGTTGATAAACTTTGTAATGTAGCTTTTCGATGACTACTGTTACGACTTAGTTGTCTGCCAATTTTATGATGACGCATTTTAATAAACCTTGTATTTAATTCTAACCAGTTGTAAATATAACTATTGCTTAACGCAATTATCAACCAACTCTAAGATCTTTTGTTTCAATTGAAGCTGGAGGCCAATTTTCTAAACGTGCCCCAAGCGTTAATCCGTGAGATGCTAAAATATCTTTTATCTCAGTTAACGATTTCTTGCCTAGATTAGGAGTCTTTAGTAATTCAACTTCAGTCTTCTGAACTAAATCACCAATGTAATAAACTTGCTCAGCTTTAAGACAATTAGCAGATCTTACAGTTAGCTCCAAATCATCTACTGGACGAAGTAGAACTGGATCAATTTCTGGTTCTGGTTCAACTTCTGGCTCTGGCTCGATAATTGTTAAGTCGAAGAATACAGCGAGTTGCTCATGTAAAATTGTTGCTGCGTCACTAATTGTTTCTTCAGCATCAATAGAACCATCTGATTGTAATTCAATGATCAACTTATCTAAGTCAGTTCTGTTTTCTACACGAGCACTATCAACATCATAAGAAACTCTTACTACCGGACTAAATGAAGCATCCAATACTAATGTTCCTAATGGTAGCTCAGGTGAATCAGGTCCACGACGAGTAGGTGCAGGTTGATAACCTCTTCCTTTCTCTACTTTAATTGACATCTCTATTTCAGTATCAGTAGTCAAAGTAGCAATAACAGCATCAGGATTAACAATCTCAACATCATGGTCAAGTTGTATATCACCTGCTGTAATTACTCCAGGTCCTTTTTTTCGTAAATCTAAAGAAACTTCTTCTTTAGTGTTTAGTCGAAAAGCTAACTTCTTCAGATTTAGAAGAATATCTACAACATCTTCTTGAACTCCATCTAAAGCAGTATATTCATGATCTACACCTGTAATCTTAACTTCTGTAACAGCACAACCTGGAACTGAAGAAAGAAGGATTCGGCGTAAAGCATTACCCAAAGTATGACCAAAACCCCTTTCTAGAGGCTCTAGAACTATTTTAGACGTGTGATTACCTAGGTCTTTGACCTGGATATTACGCGGCTTTAGTAAATCGGTTGATTTAGACAAAATTTAAACCTCAAATATTCGGTAAGTAAACTATTAAAGTTTACTTAGAGTAAAGTTCTACGATTAGAGATTCATTAATCTCAGCTGGTAACTCTTCACGCTCTGGAGCTGCTTTGAAAGTACCTTCAAGTTTTTTTGAATCAACTTCTAGCCACTCTGGTATTCCAACTTGCTCAGCAACAGATATAGAATCTTGGATTCTTGACTGCTTTTTAGCTTTTTCGCGAACTGAAACTATGTCACCAGGTTTAACTTGGTAAGATGCAATATTAACAGACTTACCATTTACCATAATTGACTTGTGGCTAACCAACTGGCGTGCCTCAGCTCTGGTAGAACCATAGCCCATACGATAAGCA
Organism: uncultured Cocleimonas sp.; assembly: GCA_937929875.1. GTDB lineage: Bacteria > Pseudomonadota > Gammaproteobacteria > Thiotrichales > Thiotrichaceae > Cocleimonas. The sequence continues at coordinate 10,035 of CALFUP010000258.1, forward strand.
ACGTTGTCTAATCTGCATTCTAAAAGCTGTAACAAGTTCTCACCTGTAGAACCTTTTTGACGTACAGCTTCTTTAAAGTAATTTCTAAACTGCTTCTCTAGAACTCCGTAAATACGGCGAACTTTTTGTTTTTCACGCAATTGAATTCCATAATCAGAAAGTCTAGTACGACGTTCACCGTGAACACCTGGTACTTTTTCAAGATTACATTTATTCTCAAGTGCTCTTCCACGTCCTTTTAAGTAAAGATCAGTACCTTCACGACGCATTAATTTACACTTTGGTCCTATATATCTGGCCATAATAACTCTCCGACTACACTCGACGCTTTTTAGGTGGACGACAACCATTATGAGGAATAGGTGTAACATCAATAATGTTAGTGATTTTATAACCTATATTATTTAAAGCACGTACTGCTGATTCACGACCTGGGCCTGGACCTTTAACATGCACATCAAGATTCTTTAAACCAAATTGCTTTGCAGCTTCACCTGCTGACTCTGCAGCAACCTGTGCAGCAAAGGGAGTACTTTTACGCGAACCACGGAAGCCTGAACCACCTGCAGTTGCCCATGAAAGAGCATTACCTTGACGATCTGTAATCGTGATAATTGTATTGTTAAAAGACGCGTGAACGTGTGCAATACCGTCACTTATCGACTTTTTAACTTTTTTACGCGTTTTAGTGGCTGTTGCCATCTGCATTTACCTATAAGTTATATATTTACAATAATTCTAAACACTATTTACGAATTGGCTTTCTTGGGCCTTTTCTAGTGCGTGCATTAGTCTTAGTACGCTGACCACGAAGTGGTAAACCACGACGATGACGAACACCTCTAAAACAACCTAAATCCATTAGACTTTTGATATTCATAGAAACTTCACGTCGCAAATCACCTTCAACGGTAAATTTAGCAACTTCTGCTCTAATTCTTTCAACTTCATCTTCAGATAAAGCACTAATTTTAACGTCTGGGGCTACTTTAGCTCCAGTACAAATATTAGCTGCACGTGTTTTCCCGATACCGTATATAGACGTTAATGCTATAACTGTATGCTTGTTTACTGGGATATTAATCCCCGCGATACGAGCCATCAGAACTCTCCAGACTGCTTCAAAAAGCGGGCAACGATACCCGATAATGCAGTGTTAATCAATAAAAAAAACATATTAACCCTGACGCTGTTTATGGCGTGGATCCGTACAGATAATACGTACAACACCCTTACGTTTTACAACGCTACAATTACGACACATTTTTTTAACAGATGCACGAACCTTCATGAGTTAAACCTCTAAATTAAATCTATACCAAACAAGAACTACTTGTTCTTTTTGGGCTTTTTTCCACCAGATTTGAAGTTCGCTTTTTTCATTAGCCCTTCATACTGGTGCGACATCATATGTGATTGAACTTGGGCAATAAAGTCCATAACAACCACAACTATAATTAACAATGAAGTTCCACCAAAGTAAAATGGAACATTCCAACCTAATATTAAAAACTCAGGTAATAAACACACTAGAGTAATATAAATCGCACCGACTGCTGTAAGTCGTGTCATTACTCCATCAATATATTTGGCGGTTTCTTTTCCAGGACGTATACCTGGTATGAAGGCACCTGCTTTCTTCAAGTTATCAGCAGTTTCACGTGAGTTAAAAACTAATGCTGTATAAAAGAAAGTAAAAAAGATAATAGCTAAAGCATAAAATAATACATATAGAGGCTGACCAGGCTGTAACATTTGTACAAAATCCTGCAACCATTCAGAACCATTAGATTCAGATACCCATCTACCTAAACTTGATGGGAATAATATGATACTTGATGCAAATATCGGCGGTATAACTCCCGCCATATTCAATTTTAATGGTAAGTGGCTTGATTGACCCATAGCCATCTTTCTACCTTGTTGACGATTTGCATAATTTACTGTTATTCGTCTTTGACCACGCTCAACAAAAACAATAAATGCTGTTACCAATACCGCCATTGCTAACAAGATAATAATAAACGCAGATGACAACTCGCCATTTCTAGCAAGCTCCAAAGTACCACCAATAGCTGTTGGTAGACCAGCTACGATACCGGCAAATATAATTAAAGAAATACCATTACCGATACCACGTTCAGTAATTTGCTCACCAAGCCACATCAAAAATAGTGTTCCTGTAACAAGAGAAACAACGGTAGTAATAGTAAAACCTATACCAGGGTTGAGCGCTATTGTTTGTCCTCCACCAAGGTCTTGCCCACCTAATGCCATTGATATCCCTATACTTTGGAATAAAGCTAAAGCAACAGTTCCGTAACGAGTATATTGTGTGATTTTACGTTTACCAGACTCACCTTCTTTCTTAAGTTGCTGTAACGATGGTATAACATGAGTCATTAGCTGCACGATAATCGAAGCTGAAATATAAGGCATAATACCTAAAGCAAAAACGCTTAAGCGTTGCAATGCTCCACCAGAGAACATATTAAAAACACCTAGAATAGTGCCTGTATTCTGATCAAAGAATTGCTGCAATGCTGCAGGGTTAACACCAGGAATTGGTATAAAAGTTCCAATCCTGTAGACAATTAAAGCGAAAAAAACAAAGGCAAGCCTTTGTTTAATTTCTGCGATATTGCCCATACCCGAAAGCATGCCTGTAGCGTTAGTTTTAGCCACTATATTAGTCTCTATTAAGCTTCAATTTGTCCGCCAGCTGCTTCAATAGCCTCTCGCGCGCCTTTACTTACTTTTATACCCTTAAGATTAATAGCTTTATCGACTGTACCAGACAACATAACCTTTACATGTAAAGTATTCTTAGTTACTACATTCGCAATTTTAAGAGCTTCCAGATCAATTATTTGTGCATCAATTGAATTCAACTCACTCAATCTAACTTCTGAACTAACTCTACCAATTCTTGAAGTAAAACCTACTTTAGGAAGACGACGCTGAAGTGGCATCTGACCACCTTCAAAGCCTACTTTATGAAAACCACCAGATCTAGACTTTTGACCTTTATGTCCTCTTGCACAGGTTTTTCCCCAACCACAACCAATACCACGCCCGACACGTTTGCGATCAGATGTACTACCTAGGGCTGGTTTTATATTATTTAAATTCATCTTTAAACTTCCTCAACATGAAGCATGTATGAAATCTTATTAATCATGCCACGGTTTTCAGGAGTATCATTAACCATAACACTGTTATGTATCTTGCGTATTCCAAGACCTCTAGCACAAGACTTATGTGACTTTAATCGGCCGTTCATACTACGATAAAGAGTAACTTTAATTTGCTTATCAGATGCCATGATTAACCTCTAATTTCTTCTACAGTTTTACCACGTTTAGCAGCAACAAACTCAGGCGAATCCATATCAGCTAAACCTTTAATAGTTGCTCTGACAACATTAATAGGATTTCTAGAGCCGACACACTTAGCTAGAACATTTTTAACCCCTACAACTTCAAATACAGCCCTCATTGCTCCACCAGCAATGATTCCAGTACCTTCGGAAGCAGGTTTCATGAAAACATGAGCTGCGCCATGTCTCGCATTAATCTCATATTGTAACGTATCATCTACTAATGCTACATTAACTATATTCTTACGAGCTTTTTCCATTGCTTTTTGGATTGCAACAGGAACTTCACGAGCTTTACCGTAACCAAAGCCTATTTTTCCATTACCATCGCCAACAACTGCTAAAGCGGTAAAACCAAAAACTCGTCCGCCTTTAACAACTTTAGCAACACGATTAACATGAACTAATTTCTCTTGAAGTCCATCTGTCGCTTTTTCTGTATTATCTGATCTAGCCATTACTATATAACCTTTAGAACTGTAATCCCGCTTCACGCGCAGCTTCTGCTAACGCCTTAACACGACCGTGATACTTAAAACCTGAACGATCGAACGCAACAGATTCAATTCCTTTTTCTTTTGCTCGTTCAGCAACTAATTTACCAATTGCTGCTGCAGCTTCCGCATTTCCTGTGTAAGCAAGACTTTCTCGCATAGCTTTTTCAACAGTAGATGCAGATGCTATTACAACATTCTCATCGCCTGCTATAACCTGAGCATAAATATGCTTAGAACTACGATAAATTGAAAGTCGAGTAGCACCTAACTCACGCATTTTCATACGTGAACGCTTGCCTCGACGAATTCTAGCTAATCTTTTACTCATCTCTATACTACCTTATGTTTTCTTTGCTTCTTTACGGATTATACGCTCACCAGCATATTTAACACCTTTACCTTTATAAGGCTCAGGTGGTCTATAAGAACGAATCTCTGCCGCAGTTTGACCAATTACTTGCTTATCGATACCACGTAATATAATTTCTGTTTGACTAGGAGTCTCAACAGTTACACCATCTGGAATATCGTGTACTACTGGATGTGAAAAACCTAAAGTTAAATTTAACTTATTACCTTGCGCTTGCGCACGATAACCAACACCAACTAACTCTAGTTTCTTTTCAAAACCATCACTAACACCAACAACCATGTTGCCAGCAATAGCTCTCATCGTTCCAGCCATTGCCCAATGCTTTCCATTACTCTCATTTTTTGGTTTTACAATTAGAGAGCTATCATCTTTAGAGATAACAACATCTGAATTGATAGTATAATCAAATGAACCTTTAGATCCTTTGATATTAATATTTTGACCATTAATTACTACTTCTACACTAGAAGGTAATTCAATAGGCATTTTTGCTATTCTTGACATATCAGATACCGATTATTCGACAATACAAATTACTTCGCCGCCGTGACCTTCAGCTTTAGCTGTACGACCACTCATAACACCTTTTGAAGTAGACACAATAGAAACACCAAGCCCGGACATAACATCAGGAAGTTCATCTTTACCACGAAAAATGCGAAGCCCTGGACGGCTGATTCTTTTTAAAGTATTAATTACAGGAGCACCTTGAAAATACTTTAAAGTAACAGATGTGACAGGTTTGCCATCCACATCTACTGTTTCATATCCTGAAATATAACCTTCAGAATTTAGTACCTCTAAGATTGCTGATTTCTTATTAGAAGCTGAAAAATTAACACTTGATTTATTAGCTCGTTGCCCGTTTCTAATACGTGTCAACATATCCGCTATTGGATCACTCATACTCATGATACGTACTCCTTACCAACTTGCCTTAGTCAAACCAGGAAGATCACCTTCCATAGCAGACTCTCTTAATTTATTTCTACAAAGACCGAATTTACTATATACACCATGTGGTCTTCCTGTGATAACACAACGATTACGCTGTCTTACTTTAGAACTATCTCGAGGAAGCTTTTGCAACGAGTCTGTCGCAGCCATCACTTCTTCAAAGCTACTTTTAGGTGAGCGAATAATTTCTTTCAAAGATGCTCTTTTTTTAGCATACTTTTCAACCAATAAAGTACGCTGTTTTTCACGAGCAATCATAGATTTCTTAGCCATAATTCAACTATCCTATTATTTTTTCTTGAAAGGAAAGTTCAAAGCTTCTAATAAAGCTTTACCTTCCTCATCAGTTTTTGCAGTAGTGGTAATTGCTATATCAAGACCACGTAACTTATCGATTTTATCATAATCTATTTCTGGGAAAATGATCTGTTCATTGAAACCCATACTATAATTGCCACGACCATCAAATGCACGAGGATTCATACCACGGAAATCTCTTACACGAGGTATAGATATATTTATGAGTCTATCTAAAAATTCATACATATGATGACGTCGTAAGTTAACCTTACAACCGATTGGCCAATTATCTCGAATCTTAAATCCTGCAATTGACTTTCGTGACAAAGTGACCACAGGCTTTTGACCAGCAATTTTTGTCATGTCTGAAACAGCATGTTCAACAATTTTCTTATCACCTACAGCATCACCCAATCCCATATTCAATGAAATCATTGTGATCTTAGGAACTTCCATGACGTTCTTATAAGAAAATTTTTCAGTTAACTCTTGAACAACTTTATCTTGATAAAAACTTTGTAATCTAGACATCTTAATACCTTTATATAATCTTAATCTGTAAAGATTAACTTACCGATTCGCCATTTGACTTAAAGAAGCGAACTTTATCACCATTCTCTAATACTTTAATACCTACTCTATCGCCTTTGTTAGTCGCAGGATTAACAAGCATAACGTTTGAAGCATCAATTGGCATTTCTTTATCAATTATTCCACCAGGAATTCCCGCTTGAGGATTGCCTTTTTGATGTTTTTTGGCAACATTCAAACCTTGAACCACCAATTTACCGTTTGTTAATACTTGAGTAACATTACCTATTCGACCTTTGTCTTTACCGGCAATTACAACTACTTGATCATTTTTAACTAATTTATTCATGACTTACCTTACAAGACCTCTGGAGCTAGAGATATTATCTTCATAAAATTCTTATCGCGTAGCTCACGTGTAACAGGTCCAAAGATACGAGTACCGATTGGCTCAAGCTTAGCATTCAAGAGAACAGCTGAGTTCTTATCAAAACGTATAGTAGACCCATCTTTACGACGTACACCTTTAGCAGTTCTAACCACAACAGCGGTATAAACATCACCTTTTTTTACTTTGCCACGAGGAATTGCCTCTTTGATACTGACTTTTATTATGTCGCCAATACCAGCATAGCGTCGATGCGAACCACCAAGTACTTTTATACACTGTACTCTTCGAGCTCCGCTATTATCAGCTATATCTAACTTTGTTTGCATCTGAATCATTTTATAACACCAAAATAAACAATTACTTATAACGTCTTATGACGCAGCTTTATCCAAGACTTTAATTAAAGTCCAACATTTTGTTTTAGATAATGGACGACATTCCTGAATAACCACCGTATCGCCAATTCCACATTCATTATTAGCATCATGGGCATGATATTTAGTAGAACGACGCATAAATTTACCGTATAAGGGATGTTTAACTTTACGTTCTCCCAGAACAACAATACTTTTGTCCATTTTGTTACTTACTACTTTACCTGTAACGCCGTGTTCAATTTTGTTTGTATCTGACATATTACTCACCTGAACCTGTTGATTGCATCTCGTTAATAATCGTTTTGATACGAGCAATCTTTCTACGTACTTTTTTCATTTCAGAAGGACGTGTCAATTGACCTGTAGCTCTCTGCATACGAAAAACAAACTGTTCCTTTAAACTTTCCAACAATTCTGCTGAAAGTTCTTCAGTACTTTTCTGTCTAAGCTCACTCGCTTTCATTACATTACCGTCCTAGTGACAAACACTGTTTTGATAGGAAGCTTTGCAGCTGCCAAAGCAAAAGCTTCACGAGCCAAGGTCTCAGAGACCCCTTCCATTTCATATAAAACACGTCCAGGTTGTATCAAACAAACCCAATATTCAACATTACCCTTACCTTTACCCATTCGAACTTCTAATGGTTTACTAGTAATAGGCTTGTCAGGAAATACTCGGATCCAGATCTTTCCACCACGCTTTATGTGCCTTGTCATCGCTCTACGAGCAGCTTCAATCTGACGCGCAGTAATTCGACCTCTGCCTACGGCCTTAAGACCATACTCACCAAAACTTACTTTACTTCCAGTAGTTGCAAGTCCGCGATTGCGTCCTTTAAACTGCTTACGGAATTTTGTTCTCTTAGGCTGTAACATCTCAGACCTCTATCTCTTCTTCTTGCCATTCTGGCTAGCAGAATTTGATTGTTTTTGCTCTAGATCGAAGACATCGCCTTTATAGATCCAGACCTTAATCCCTATAACACCATAAGTTGTATGTGCTTTAGCTGTTGAATAATCGATATCAGCACGCATAGTATGAAGAGGAACACGTCCTTCTCTATACCATTCTGTACGAGCAATATCTGCTCCATTCAAACGCCCACCACAACTAATCTTGATACCTAAGGCACCTAAACGCATCGCATTACCGACTGAACGCTTCATAGCGCGGCGGAACATAATACGTCTTTCCAGCTGATTAGCAATACTTTCTGCAACTAATTTTGCATCTAACTCGGGTTTACGGATCTCTTCAATATTAACTTTTACGTTATTTGGATGAAGATCCATCATTTTAGCAGTCTGATTTCTTAGACGCTCTATATCCTCACCTTTCTTACCAATCACAACACCAGGTCTTGCGGTATGAATGGTTACAAATGCAGACTTCGCCGGACGCTCAATTTGTATACGGCTAACTGAAGCATGCTTCAAAGACTTCTCAATAGAAGCTCTAACAGCAAGATCCTTATGCAAGAACTCCGCATATTCCCTTCCTTCTGCATACCACTTAGAACGCCAATCTGCAGCAATTCCTAGACGGAAGCCAACTGGATGTATTTTCTGTCCCATTACTCAACCTCACCATCACCAACAACCAATGTAATATGGCTTGTTCGCTTCAGTATTCTGTTTGCACGACCTTTTGCTCGAGCTCTTATACGCTTCATTGTAGGAGCCTGATCTACCATAACTTGCGTTACAGAAAGCTCATCAATATCAGCTCCTTCATTGTGCTCCGCGTTAGCTATAGCAGAATCGAGAATCTTCTTTACTATTGCCGCAGCTTTCTTTTGACTAAACACAAGTGTCTCAAGAGCCTTTTCAACAGGCATACCTCTTACTTGATCAGCTACTAATCTAGCTTTTTGAGGCGAGATCCTTGCATATTTAAGTTTTGCTTTAACTTCCATTATAAAATCCTAATGCCTATTTTCTTGAAGCTTTATCAGCAACATGCCCACGGAACATACGCGTTGGAGAAAATTCACCAAGCTTATGACCAACCATATGTTCGTTTACCAACACAGGAACGTGTTGACGACCGTTATGAACAGCGATAGTAAGACCTACCATATCAGGAACAATCATAGATCGTCTTGACCAAGTCTTTATAGGCTTACGATCACCAGCACCAACTGCTTTGAGCACTTTAGTCATAAGATGATGATCAATAAACGGACCTTTTTTTAATGAACGTGGCACTGTACTTACCTCTTATTTCTACGACGTACGATCAAGTTATCTGTACGTTTATTCTTTCTTGTTTTGTAGCCTTTGGTTGGCGTACCCCAAGGTGACACAGGATGGCGTCCACCGGATGTTTTACCTTCACCACCACCGTGTGGATGATCTACAGGATTCATAACAACTCCGCGAACCGTAGGTCTAACACCTCTATGCCTACTAGCACCAGCCTTACCAAGCTTTATTAAACTATGCTCTGAGTTACTAACCTCACCAATTGTAGCTCTACAGACAGATAAAACCTTTCTCATCTCACCTGATCTTAATCTTAAAGTAGAGTAACGACCATCTCGCGCTATCAACTGAGCCGAAGTACCAGCACTCCTTGCAATCTGAGCTCCTTTGCCTGGCTTCATCTCAATACAATGGATAACCGTACCTACAGGAATATCAATAAGCGGCAACGCATTACCGGGAGATATGGTTGCATCTGAACCAGATAAAACTTTATCACCAGCACGCAAGCCTTTAGGTGCAATTATATAACGCCTCTCACCATCTGAATATTTCAATAAAGCAATATTAGCAGTACGATTTGGATCATACTCTATTGTCTCAACCACAGCAGGAACTGAATCTTTCAAACGCTTGAAATCAATAATACGATAATGTTGCTTATGCCCACCACCTATGTGACGAGTAGTAATACGACCATTATTATTTCTTCCACCTGACTTACTCTTCTTTTCAAGCAGTGCTTTATGCGGCTTACCAGTATGCAAATCTTTATTAACAACCCTGACCTGATGTCGTCGACCAGGTGAAGTAGGCTTCATTTTTACAATAGACATGATTAAACCTCCGCCTCAACATTTAAGGTATGGCCTTCAGCAAGCTTGATGTAAGCTTTCTTCCAATCTTTGCGAGATCCTTTTCTTTTGCCAAAGTTCTTGCTTTTACCATTGACGTTTACTGTGCGAACAGCAGCCACCTTAACTTCAAACAGCACCTCAACAGCATTCTTTATTTCATTCTTATTTGAATCAGTAGCAACTTTGAATACATGAATGTTCGACTCATTTCCAGAGACAGTCTTCTCTGTTACATGAGGACCATAAACAACCTGATATAGCCTTTCTTCTGATTTACTTATCATGACAACCACTCCTGAACTTTAGTAATAGCCGATGACGTTATAACAACATTATCATGAGATACCAAACTTACTGGATTCAACGAAGAAACAGTTAAGTACTCACAATTTGGAATATTTCGAGAAGACATCATTAAATTATCATCAACATCGGCACTCACCAATAAAGAATTCTGACTTAAACTCAACGAATCTAACTTTGATACCATCGCCTTAGTTTTAGGTTCACTAACACCAAAATCATCAACAATTATGAGAGACTCTGATCTAACTAACTCTGAGAAAATAGAGCGCATAGCAGAACGATACATCTTCTTATTCAATTTTTTAGAAAAATCGCGTGGTCTTGCAGCGAAAGTTACACCACCGCCACGCCAAATCGGCCCACGTGAAGTACCTGCTCGAGCACGACCTGTTCCTTTTTGATTCCATGGTTTCGCACCACCACCACTAACATCTGAACGAGTTTTCTGCGCTTTAGTTCCTGCACGACCTGCAGCCATATAAGCCACTACCGCTTGATGAACCAACGTTTCATTATATTCATCAGCAAAAACCGAATCATCTAACTCAACTGCTTTACCATCTGTATTTTTTAATTTCATTAGTCTTAACCTTTAACAGCAGTCTTAACAAGAATATTTCCGCCGCGCGAACCAGGCACCGCACCTTCAATCAATAACAGATGCTTTTCAGAATCAACACTTACAACAGTAAGATTTTGAGTAGTCTGCTTAACCGCACCCATATGACCTGACATCTTCTTACCTTTGAATACTCGACCAGGCGTCTGATTTTGACCAATAGAACCAGGAGTTCTATGATTAATTGAGTTACCATGAGTAGCATCTTTACCAGCGAAATTATATCGCTTCAACACACCTGCAAAACCTTTACCGATTGTAGTTCCAGTCACGTCAACTTTTTGACCAACCTCAAACATATCCACAGTTAGCTCAGACCCAACAGTATAATCACTAACTGATTCAACTCTAGACTCACGCGTAAAACTACCAGATTCTACTGATGCTTTAGCATAGTGACCTGACTCAGGCTTATTTACTTTAGAAGCCTTCTTTACACCTACAGTTAGTTGAATTGCATTATAACCGTCAGTCTCTACAGTCTTAAGCTGAGAGATGCGATTTGGTAGCATTTGCAAAACCGTAACAGGACTTGCAGTACCATCTTCATTGTATATCCGGGTCATTCCTACTTTAGAACCCAGCAGACTGATTGCCATTTGGCCACCTCATTTAAATCTAAAATCCAACCGCTTGATTACTCACAAAACAGCTAAACAATTATTTTTTTGGAAAAAATCGGCCCGAAACAAAAGTATCGAGCCGAAGAAAGCCGCGCATTATGCCAGATAAACTAGCCAAGGGAAATGTATTATTAATCTTTTAATAAATTTATTTCGAGATAGAAATACTAAGACAACAATTAACGTGTTTCCCTCTACACAACACTATAGAAGCTTAATCTGCACATCTACACCAGTTGCCAAATCTAACTTCATGAGAGCATCAACAGTACGATCAGTTGGCTCAACAATATCCATCAAACGCTTATGCGTTCTAATCTCATATTGATCACGCGCATCTTTATTTACATGCGGTGAAACTAATATAGTAAAACGCTCCTTTCTAGTAGGCAAAGGAATCGGTCCTTTAACTCTCGCACCAGTGCGTTTCGCAGTTTCTACAATTTCTCCTGCCGAACGATCTATTAACTTATGATCGAAAGACTTCAAACGGATTCGGATTTTTTGACCTGACATATTTGTATACTCTATTAAGTATTATTCGATAATTTTAGCAACGACGCCCGCACCAACTGTACGACCACCCTCACGGATTGCAAAACGTAAACCATCATTCATAGCGATAGGATTGATCAAAGTAACAACCATCTTAACGTTATCACCTGGCATTACCATCTC
>CALFUP010000259.1 GCA_937929875.1 uncultured Cocleimonas sp.
TCGCCTGACGCAAGATAACCTTGCCGACCTAGAATGGATGCCGCCGAGTTGTTCTTACAAACGTGTGATGGAAGGCCGTGGTTTAGCTAAATGGCATCACTTAATCACCGGCGATAAAAACTCTATTCACGAAAAGAAGAAATCTGTTTTAGGCAGAGTGGTTTTTGAAAATGAAGTGGATGAAGAAGACCTAGAAGAGCATATCGTTACATGGCCATTAAAATGATTTCGTTTTTCAAGACAAAGGCTAAAAAGTGGGGGGGTGTTACTTTTGAAGGTTTTTTAGGAATCCAAAAGTATGCAGGAATTACCGAAAGACTGAAGCAAAGTCATAAAGTTAATAAAATAACAAAAGTTTCTTTTTTAAACCACAATGGATAAAGTCCGACTAGATAAATGGCTCTGGGCATCACGTTTTTTCAAAACGCGTAAAGATTCCGTAGATGCTATCAATGGCGGCAAAGTGCATTTAAATGGAGCAAGGGTAAAACCCTCGCGCAATGTCCAGATAGATGACCGTTTAGAAATCACTCGTAATAATGAGAAATATGTCATCACCGTTACAGGTCTAAATGACAAACGCCGCCCAGCTAAAGAAGCACAATTACTCTATAACGAAGACGAAAAAAGTATTGAAGCGCGTGAAAGCGAGCGTGAGATTCGACGCATTAATAACGCCAGTGTTGCCATGCCAACAACTAAACCCAATAAGAAGCAGCGTCGTCAGATGGATCGATTTAAGGGCAGTTGATTTTGCTGTTTGTTAGCTTCAATGGCTCAATCTTAGAAACTTTTTATTGAGAAAATTGCTTGGTAAATGGGAAATTCAGAAGCCGCTACACAAATTATGTTAATGAACACTTAAAAAAGTAGGGGGGTGTGCTTTAAGGAATCTCTGATTAACCTATGTGAATTCTGGCAACGCCAAGTTTTCAAGTTCGAGGCATTGGTTTTAAGCATAGTTATTCTATGGTTCAAACCAATAACGAAGAAATTGAGAACTTGGCTAAGCCCCGCAGGGTAAGTCTCTAAGGCAGTATTTACCACTTCAACTATCGATAGAATAGCTTTAGTTTTTAACAGGGTATTGAATGACCTCTAATTCAAATAGGTGTTTATTGTTATCGCCACTTTTAATTGATTTTAGGTTAGGCGTATCAATTTTTTTCTGCGATATTCCATGCACAAAAATATTCACTAACTTGGCATTATTTGCTCTACCACTCAAAATAACGCCTTGTTTAATCTCAGATATTTTAGTTATCTCAATACCTTCAGGGATAGTAGTTTCGATCCTTTCAAGCATCTCGCTATTATCAATATGAGAAAATTTAGCTTGAAAAGGCGATTCATCTTTTCCACAAGCTGTTGTAAACAATAGAATAAATGTAAATATTAGTATGTGTTTCATTATTAGTCATTTTGTTAGTTATATAAAATAACTATACCAATATATTCTATTGAAGCAGTATTTTTACGATAAAACGCTGTACCACTAATCATCATTTCAAACTTTAGAGGGTTATTTCTTCCTAATTAAGTACTCAATGACAATTTGTCTTATTCGCTATTTTATCGCAAATATAATTCCCAATCGGAAGTGCAGAGGTTGCGGCAGGTGATGGAGCATTACATACATGTAAGCTTCTTGAGCTTTCAGCAAACAGGAAATCATGTACTAACGTTCCATCTTTCAATACCGCTTGAGCGCGAATACCTGTTGGATAGGCTTGTAAATCTTCGAGCTTAATTTGGGGACAATACTTATGCACAAGCTTTAAATATCCTGGCTTGTACCAAGAGTTTTTAGTTTCATTTAAGCCCGTTTTCCAGTTATTTTTTAAGACCTGCCAAAACCCTTTGAAGCGAATCATTTCCCAAATATCGGTAAGATTAATATTGATATTGCCATAGCCCTCGCGCTTCCAACCTTGTACTGCATTCGGGCCGATAGTGACTGAGCCATTTATCATACGGGTTAAATGTACGCCTAAAAAAGGTAAGTCAGGATCAGGAATCGGATAAATAAGATGGTTTACGATGTTGTTGTACTTAGGTGGCAATTGATAATACTCACCTCGAAATGGGATGATTTGAAAATCAGTTTCAATGTCCATCATCTTAGTAATGCGATCTGCCATTAAACCTGAGCATGAGATCAAAAAGTGGGTTTGAATCGAGCTCATCTTGCCATTTCTTTCGATTTCTATTTCCACATACTCCGTGTTTTCTTGAATTGCGCAAACGTTGCTATTTAGTTGAATGATCCCGCCTAGCTCCTCTAAACACTGAGCCATTTTAATGACTACTTTGCGGTAATTCACAATAGCTGTTTTCTTAACCAACAAGCCTGCAAGGCCGATAATATTGGGCTCTTTTAGAATCAAAGCATCTCGATCCAACCATTCGACATCAATACCGTTTTGTTGGCAGCGTTCGAATAAAGCTTGCATACGTTCAAGCTCAATATCATTAGTGGCAACCAGCAATTTGCCGCATTGATTGTATTCAATCTCGTGTTGTTGGCAAAAATCAATGGTAGCTTCTAACCCTTCTCGACAGAATTCAGCTTTGAGACTTCCCGGTGCGTAATACACCCCAGCATGTATAACGCCACTATTGCGACCTGTTTGATGCTTACAGAGAGCATCTTCTTTTTCTAAAACCAATATTGATCTATCGGGATAGCGTTGTTGTAGCTGCCATGCGGTAGAAATACCAACGATACCGCCACCAATAATTGTGTAATCGTAAATCATGGGCTTAATTCTAGACCTTTTATAAGTTGAGGTCTCAAGTTTACATTTGAATTAAAACCTTTTTAATCACTCCAATAAACAGCTTCATACAAAAACAGTCAATGACTAAGCGAAGTTTACATACGACGCCATTCGATTTTTTAGTATGATGATAAACACAATCTATAAAAACTATTGACGTAGAATTATTTTATGAAAAAAATCACTCAGCACTTTTTATTTCGTCTGGTTCTTTGCTTTTCACTCTCAACATTAGCCTTATCCAGTCAGTTAGCTAACGCTGAAGCTAATTGGCAAACAGTCGCACAACTGATGGAAGAGCAGAAATTTAATGCAGCTAGCGAGCAAGTAGATAGTTTACTAAAAAAATTCAAAGCGACTAAAAACAATAGCCACTGGCGACAGGCTTTAGTGTTGGGTACGACCTTAAGGTTAAGAAACCAGCCTATTGAGGAGTCTGCAAAATACCTAACAACTAATCAATGGCCCAACGATAATGACTCTAAATTACTGTTAAATTTGTATCTTGCAAAGGTGCTTACGCAATATGTAAATCAAAATCACTGGCAAATTTATAATCGTGAAACGATCAAATCCAAAAAGAACATTGGCATTGATAAAAAGACCATAGAACAGATTAACTCAGATATTAATTTAGCCTTCAAAGCCGCCTATCAACTCGCACAATCAAAACAAAACGATAGACTTGACTCATTAAGTTTAGAG
>CALFUP010000260.1 GCA_937929875.1 uncultured Cocleimonas sp.
ATGCTTACGATAAAAAATCAGAGGAAGCTAAAGACAATGAATATTTGGCTAACCATGACGCGCTAACAGACTTACCTAACCGTCGCTATATGATGGAGTTATTAAACGAGTCACTTGACGTTGCTCGTAAAAAAGACAAAATATTAGTGATTATGTTTATGGACCTGAATGGATTCAAGCAAGTGAATGATGTCTATGGTCACCATGCTGGTGATGAAGTTCTTCTTATTGTCGCTAAACGCCTAGAGTTAGCTATTCGTAAAGGTGATCATTTATCTCGTTTAGGTGGAGATGAATACTTGATGGGCCTGATGATTGACAAGGAAAACATAGGCGAAATTGAGTCTATGGCAAATAAATTTGTTGAAGTGATATCTCAATCGATGAACATTGATGGCCTTAGAATAAAAGTAGGTGGAAGCATCGGTGTTGCTGCCTATCCAATTAATGGGAATAGCATTGAATCGTTGATTAGCATTGCTGATCACCGTATGTATCAAGCCAAAAAAGGAAAAGATAATTTAGTTTATGAAGCTCCGTTGATGGAAGATACTGAATCGGTTGTGATTTTCCCTGGAAAAAGAAAGTAAAGGTATCTTTACGCAAACTATTCAAGAAAATAGTAGGCCTGCAAATGAGTATTGATAAGACTCATTTTTTATAAATGGTATTTAGTTACTTTCATGAGTTTAATACTTGAGGCTTCAATCTAAATTAATAAATGTTCTGTAATTATTCTACCTGCGCTAAAATTCGTATTTATCTTAATACTGAATTAAAAATATGTCCGATACTCTCCATCGCTTCCAATTAGAAAACCTTCACGTTCGAGGCGAATGGCTTTCTCTTAGCCAGTCTTGGCAAGATATTCAAAATACCACTACTTATCCACCTGCTATAAAAAAAGTATTAGGCGAAGCTTTAGTGGCTATTGGCTTACTCGCTGACTCTCTAAAGTTTGATGGATCCTTGGTATTACAGATTCACGGTACTTATCCTGTATCTATGTTGGTTGTTCAGGCGACTTCTGATGGTTCAATTCGCGGCTTAGCCAATTGGCAAGGTGACATCAATACTGATGCTGGTTTTAAAGAGTTATTCCAACCTCTGGATGGCAAGGAAGGTAGAATCGGCACAGGAACGATGGCAATAAGCGTGGAACCTAATTCCAATCAAGGTGAACGCTATCAGAGTTTAGTTTCCCTAGAAGGTGAATCATTAGCAGATTGTTTCACCCAGTATTTCGCACAATCGGAGCAATTAAATACACGCTTGTGGCTGGCTGTTGATGACAAGACTGCATCAGGTTTAATGCTTCAAAGCCTACCCTCAGAAGAAACTGAAAGTCAATCAGACGGATGGAATCATGCCAGCATTCTTGCTGATACCATTAAAAATGAAGAATTACTGACTCTGCCTGCGCAAGACTTACTTCACAGGTTGTATCACGAAGAAGATCTACGAATTTACGATGCTAAAAACATTCGTTTTGACTGCACTTGCTCACAGCAGAAAATCGAAAATACGATACAGTCAATTGGTGAAGACGAGGCTAAATCGATCATTGAAGAGCTAGGGAAGATTACAATTGATTGTGATTTTTGTAATACCCATTATGTTTTAGATAGTGTAGATGTGGCTAGATTATTTAGTGAGGCAGACGTCAGCATTAATATCACCGATGATAACGGAACAGGTAGTGTCCACTGATATCGATATAAATAAAAAAAACGATAGCGCTTTAGCTGACGATAGCAATGCGCACGATACAAGTGATGAAACGAACAAAAACGATATTCAAAGAAAAGTAATCCATATCGATATGGACTGTTTTTACGCTGCTGTAGAAATGCGTGAAAATCCGAATTTAAAAGGTAAGCCTGTAGCTGTAGGCGGCCAAGCAAATAGTCGCGGTGTGGTTGCAGCTTGTAACTATGAAGCTCGTAAATTTGGTGTACATTCGGCGATGCCAATGTCTCAAGCTTTTCAAAAATGCCCCCAATTAATCACAACCCCTGTGAATATGGATTTATATAAATCTGTATCGAAGATTATCCATTCAATTTTTCAAGAGTTCACTGATGATATTGAACCTTTATCTTTGGATGAGGCTTATTTGGATGTTAGTGATTCTTCCCATTGCAATGGCAGCGCCACGTTAATTGCGCAAGAAATACGACAGAGAATTTTTGCTTCACAAAATATTACGGCCTCAGCTGGAATCGCTCCGAATAAATTTTTAGCAAAAGTAGCCAGTGATTGGAATAAACCTAATGGCCAAAAAGTTATTACACCAAATGAAGTTAAGGCTTTTGTAAAAGAACTTCCTGTTAACGCTATATCAGGGGTGGGTAAGGTCACCGCTAAACGTATGACTGAGCTAGGATTAAAAACCTGCGGAGACCTAGAGAAATTAGGTCTTGAAGGCTTGTTACAACATTTCGGGAGTTTTGGTGATCGCTTATATAACTATAGTCAAGGTATTGATAATCGTCCTGTAGAAACTGATTGGATTAGAAAATCACTTAGTGTTGAAGATACCTTTAATAAAGATTTACCTAATCTCGAAAGTTGCTTGTCTGAAATAGATACTATTTACCAAGAACTGTTAATCCGATTAGAGCGAGCGAGACAAAAGCAACGATTGTCCGCCAAATCATTAGTGGTTAAATTACGATTTAATGATTTTGAAACGACGACCATACAAATGGCGGGTACAGCTCCAGATAAAGAAGCTTATAAACGGTTATGTATAGATGCTTGGCAGCGTGGCCAACGACCAGTGAGGTTGATTGGATTAGGTTTACAATTTAATCCACCTGATATGCCCGAACAGCTAAGCCTGTTAGATGAATGCTATTCTGAGGAAAAACCACCCCCAAACCTATAATAAATGACACCCCCCTACTTTTTAACGTTATCTTGAAAGCATCAATTTAGTTTCAGTCGTTATCTATTATCGCTTTGCATTGAATACTCAATAACGGATTACAACATGACACTCCCCGTAAAAACTAGGGGGGTGTCATTTTTCAATTATGAAGACGATCTTTTTTAAAAAAATCTAATATCATCAAGCGATACCTATTTGGTTATGATTTCTGGCCCCATAAACAAAGTAGGCAACCAAGTCGATACAGCTGGAACATAGGTAACAATAATCAAAAAGATAAACATGATACCCAACCAAGGCGCAGCGGCTTTAACAACGCTTAACATTGACATTCCTGCGACGCCTGCGGTGACAAACAGATTCAGCCCCACAGGTGGAGTTATCATTCCTATTTCCATATTCACAACCATGATGATTCCAAGGTGAATAGGGTCAATGCCTAGCTCCATGGCGATTGGGAATACTAAGGGTGCAACAATGATTAATAATCCTGACGGCTCCATAAACTGCCCACCTATCAATAGTATAATATTGACTATAATGAGGAACATAATCGGACCAAAACCAGCCGCTAACATCCCTTCAGTAATCGCTTGAGGGATCCGCTCCTCAGTCAATACATGTTTTAAAATCAATGCATTAGCGATAATAAATAGCAACATAATGGTAAGCTTACCTGCTTCAAAAAGGCTCTCTTTGGTATCTTTGTGCCATAGCACTGAAAGTCCGCGCCATAAAATCATCGCGCCACCCCTGCCTTTTTCTTTAAACGGCCCCATGTCTTGATAAACAAAGTTGGCGATTAAAAATGCATAAATAGCGGCGACTGCTGCTGCTTCAGTCGGGGTAAATACACCACCATAAATACCGCCTAAAATAATGACAATGAGCATTAAACCCCATACTGCATCTTTTGCAGAAGCAAGTATTTCTCGTAATCCAGCCCACGGTTGAGCAGGTAGCTTCTTCCATCGCGCAACGATATAGATGCCTATCATCAACATGCCACCAGCCATTAAACCTGGGATAACACCTGCTAAGAACATTCTTCCAACAGACACATCAGTTGCCGCTGCGTAAACAACCATAACGATTGAAGGCGGAATCAAAATACCGAGTGTGCCAGCATTACAAATAACGCCAGCGGCAAACTCTTTGGTATAGCCAACTTTAACCATTCCCGCAATAACGATAGAGCCAATAGCTACCACTGTTGCTGGTGAAGAACCTGATAAAGCCGCAAACATCATGCAAGCAAATACAGATGCCATTGCTAGGCCACCTCTAAAATGCCCCACACAGGCTATAGCAAAACGAATAATTCTTTTTGCCACACCACCTGTAGACATAAATAC
>CALFUP010000261.1 GCA_937929875.1 uncultured Cocleimonas sp.
ACTATTTCTACCAAATCATCTTGCGCTGCCATAACATCTTCAATCGACTTGTAAGCTGATGGCGTTTCATCCAACACGCTTTCATCCTTTCGACATTCAACACCTTCGGTTGCTTTCAAATGTTCTTCCATTGAAACCACCTTTTTTGCTTGAGTGCGTGACATCACTCGTCCCGCACCGTGGCTACAACTGCAAAAACTTTCTTCATTTCCTAAGCCACGAACGATGAAAGATTTTGCTCCCATACTTCCTGGAATGATTCCCATTTCACCTTTTTGTGCGCTTACCGCACCTTTACGAGTCACCCATACATTTTTATCGTAATGGTGCTCTTTGCGGATGTAGTTATGATGACAATTCACCGCTTCGACATCAGCAGCAAAAGGTATCGGCAACACCTCACGCATTGCTTTCAGAGTTCGTTCCATCATTACTTCACGATTTATACGAGCAAAATCTTGCGCCCATGAAACGGCTGTTACATAGTTTCCAAACTGTTCACATCCATCGGGTATGTAGGCCAAATCTTTATCAGGTAAATGGATAAACCAACGTTCCATATCCTTCTTTGCTTGCTCAATAAAGTGACGACCAATGGCATTACCTACGCCGCGTGAGCCGCTATGCAACATCACCCAAACATCATCATTTTCATCTAAACAAATCTCTACAAAATGGTTGCCAGTACCTAAGGTTCCTAAATGTTTGATGTTGTTCGTGTTTCTCAAAAAACGATGCTTTTCGACGAGTCGATCGAAACCATCATTTAACGGCATCCATGCTTTTTCAACATCTTTAGGAATATCACCCCAGCTTCCTTTGTCTCGCATAGGGCCACGTGTTCCTCGAATTCTTTCAGAACGCCCGTGCGGGATTAGCTTTTCAATCGCACTTCTCATTCGTCCTAAGTTATCCGGTAAATCGATCGCTCGTAAAGTCGTCTTTGCTGCCATCATGCCGCAACCTAAATCAACACCTACCGCTGCAGGAATAATCGCGCCAACCGTTGGGATTACACTTCCGATCGTTGCGCCTTTACCCACATGCGCATCTGGCATTGCCGCTATCCACTTATGAATAAAAGGCATTTGTGAAAGATTAAGTAACTGATTACGTGAGTTATCATCAAATGGCACACCACGAGTCCATGACTTAACAGGTACTTTCGAAATACTTGAATGCATGACTTCGTATTTAGTGTTTGCTTGTGATTGATTGTTTACGTTACTCATTTTCTTTTTCCTTTCATCTTCATTAGATGACTTGTTGCTTTAAAAATTATGTCATTTGTTATTTACACAAATAGTATTGCAACGGCTGTGCCAACTTTTATAGAAACAGAATAAATAAGATATAAGTGGTTGCTTTAAATATATTATTAAATATTTTTATATTTTTAATGGTTTATTAACAGAAAGAATAATGATAGTATTTTTATCAATTTAAATAGTTTTATATTTATATGAATAACGTAGTGGTAAGCATTTTAGGTCAGCGATTAGATAATGTTGGCTATGGTCAAAAACGCTGGTTTCGCTGGAGACCAACAATGTCGCTACTCATGCATCACAACTTTCAAGTCGATGAATTGGTATTGCTTTACCAAGAAGACGAACAAAAACTATTGGATATGACCATCCGTGATGCCGAAGAGCTATGCCTTAACATCAAAATAACGCCTTACAAAGTCAGTTACAAAGACCCCTGGGATTTTGAGCAGGTGTATAACCAGCTTCATGGTTTCGCTGATAATTACTCATTTAACAGAGAAGAAAACAACTATTACTTTCATATCACTACAGGAACACATGTTGCCCAGATATGTATTTATCTTTTAACCGAAGCTAATTATTTCCCCGGAAAACTCATTCAAAGCTCACCTAAAGATGGCCCACAGGGTGAGTTCAGGACTATCAATCTAGACTTATCTCGTTACGATCAAATAGCTAGTCGCTTTCACAAAGAATCACAAGAAAGCATTAGCCATCTTAAAAGTGGCATCGAGACTAAAAATAAACGCTATAACGAGCTAATTAGTGAACTAGAGAACGTGGCAGTGCGATCGACTGCGCCTATTCTAATTACTGGACCTACAGGAGTCGGCAAATCACATCTTGCAAAAAACATCTTTCAGCTAAAAAAACAAAAATCTCAATTAGATGGCAAACTCATCGAAGTGAACTGCGCCACCTTACGCGGTGATAACGCCATGTCTGCTTTATTTGGTCACATCAAAGGCGCATACACTGGCGCAGTGAGTGATCGTGCGGGTTTACTGGTGGAAGCAAACAATGGCCTGTTGTTTCTAGATGAAATTGGTGAGTTAGGACAAGACGAACAAGCGATGTTATTACGCGCCATAGAAGACAAAGTATTTACACCCTTTGGCTCAGATAAAGAAGTCAGCAGCGATTTTCAATTAATTGCTGGTACAAATCGCAACTTATTTGAGCGCGTAGAAAAAGGAGAATTCAGAGAAGATTTATTGGCGAGAATTAACCTTTGGAGCTACCAATTACCCACTTTACGCGATCGATACGAAGACATCGAACCCAATATCGAATACGAATTAAATCGCTACGCTCAAAACACCAATCAAAAAGTCAGCTTTAATAGCTCAGCCAAATCTAAATACCTATCATTTTCGCTAAGCTCTTATGCAGATTGGAAAGCAAATTTCCGCGATTTGAACTCCAGTATCACGCGCATGGCAACGCTTTGCACGCGAGGGAGAATAAATGAATCAATAGTCGATAACGAAATCCAAAGGCTCCAACAAGACTGGAACAGCGGCCTGGATAATAAGAGTGATAACAATGAAGAGTTACTAGCACAAACGCTCGCTGCAGATGTTTACGAGAAAATCGATTACTTTGAAAAGTGTCAATTAGCACATGTGATTAAGGTCTGCAAAGAAAGCAAAAGTATGGCAGATGCAGGCAGAAAGCTCTTTGATAAAAGCAGACTAGAGAAGTCTGCCAGTAATGATTCACAGAGATTAAAGGTTTATCTGAAAAAGTATGATTTAGAATTTAAAAAGCTTTAGTACCCAGTCATATTCGCTACATTGCCAAAGCCATCAAATTTTATATGACGCATCGACCATTGCTTTAGTAATAATGCCGTAGACTCTTGAACTATCTTGAGCGGTTTTTTCATTAAAAACCACAAATAAAACTTCCGCGCCGTTGATGAATTTTTCATGAGCTTGTTGCAAATTAGCGCGAAGAGACAAAGGCGTTAATTGCATTCGATTTGCTGGAATTTCAAGAAGATTAAACTCATTTTCATGACCCATTTCTTCTTTAAGTTCGACGCTACCTAGGGCTGAAGTTTGAATAAACTTAGCTAATTCAGACAAAGGCATCAATGTTGTGAGTTTACCCGTATCGTCATTAATTAAAATCCAATTAAATTTGTCCGCATCTGCCACTAACTCAATTGCCTTTTCTTGAGTTATCACAGGAGTAACTCTAATTATTTTATTATCCAAAACACTCGCAGCACCTACACCTCTAAGCACCTGCATTGCAGGACTAATATCGTAGTCGAGACCATTGTTTTTTAACATACTGACAAATAAAGACTGCTTTTTAAACATCACGCTCGCAGTTAATTGGGCAATAACAATGGTTAGCATTCCGGGCATGATAATACCGGGGTTATAAGTAAGCTCCATGATCGCCGTCAATGCCGCTAAAGGCGCTTGGAGACTTGCTCCCACCATCGCTCCCATACCTAACAAAGCATAAAAACCCATGTCCGAAGCATCTACACCAAAGAAGTAAGCGGCAATTAAACTTACAATTGCACCTATCAAAGCCCCCATAAAAAATGCAGGTCCAATCATTCCACCTGGCACACCTAAGCCGATACAAATACTCGTGGCGAATAATTTAGCAAACAATATGGTTACTAATGTAAGAAATGAGTATGCACCAAACATAGTGGCATTAACCGTGTCGTAACCTACGCCTAACACCTCGGGAACCACTAGCCCGATTAAAGCAACCAATACACCGGCTGTAATTACCCGCCACCAAATTTGTATACCTTTCGCCCTGATTGAAATAGTTTCGAGCATTTGATTAAACAAAGCCGCAGCAGCACCGACGACTAAACCTAGCAATATAATAATTGGGAATTCAGCAAAAGAGGCAATCGCAAAATCAGGAATACCAAACGCTGGAGAGCTACCTAACACAATATTTGACACAGCAGTGGCTGAAACAGCTGCCAACATCACGGGTACAAAACTAGCCAACGTGTATTCCATCATAATGACTTCGAGGGCAAAAATTACTCCCGCAAGTGGTGTATTAAAAGAAGCGGCAATCGCAGCAGCAACGCCACTAGCGACTAACGTTCTGATACTATTATTAGGAAGTTTTAAAAATTGACCAAATAAGCTACCTGCTGCGCCACCTAGGTAAACATGCGGCCCTTCTCGACCCACCGAGTGGCCGCCAATCATAGCGATAGCCGCACCCACGAACTGAATGCAAAAACCACGGATTGTCATATAACCCTGATGATAAGCCATGCGCTCCATCACCCGAGCAATACCCAGAACACGAATGCCTTTGGAGTATTTATAAAACAAGAAGGCCAATAAAACACCAGCAACCACTGGAAACAAAAAACGCATTCCCATACTCAAGCGCTCATAGCCCTCTGATCCGTTTCCAGGAAGGAGTAGGTCTTGAGTCTCTTCTACCAGTAATCGAAATAGAACGATGACAATCCCACTAATAATTCCTGTAAGCAAACCTAATACGGCAAGCTGTAACAAGGCATCAGGCGTAGCTAAGCGGAACTGTGTTTGCTCCGTCCATTTACTGATTTTATTTTTAAAGGAATTTATCAAGGCGTATACGACAGAACATAAGAAAGTCACTTAATATTAGCACAATGCATCTTTTACAAAGGATATTAAGATTGTAAGCATCTTTTTCTCAAAGCATGCTCATAAAATCACACCCCCCTACTTTTTGCTGATTATTCTAGTGTTTCCACTTATCTCTAATCAATTTAATCGCCTTATACTTAATCAGAGTCTACTTTTGGGAGTTCTTTAATATACAAATCTTGTTTAGCATAGGGTATTTCAATATTGGCAGCATTAAATGCTTTGTAAACCGCTGAGTTCAAACGATGCAAAGCGTTACCTCTTAGCTCAGGATTTTCAATCCAGCAGAGCAATTCAAAATCTAAACTGGAGGCACCAAATTGTCGAAAACGCACGCGTGGTGCTGGATGTTTTACTGCAAACGTTTCTTTCTCTGCAATATCCATTAGAATTTTTTCGACTTCATCAATATCAGTGCCGTAAGCAACTCCAACCTTCACACGAATTCTGAATTTTGGATGCGGACCACCACTTTGATTGATAACTTTGCTGTTACCCATAATGGAATTAGGTACCGTCACTTCAACATCATCTCTAGTCAGTAAACGAGTACTACGCAAACCAATATGTGTGACCTTGCCGCGCTGATCTTGATCCAAAACAACGTAATCGCCAATTTTGTAAGGCGTGTCAGCTAAAATAAACACCCCTGAAAATAAATTAGCCCAGGTGTCTTTTGCTGCAAAACCGACTGCGATACCAACGATACCTGCCGAAGCAAGCCATGCTGTCATATCAACTCCCCATATATGGAAGATAAAATACACAGCAGCGGCAACAATAATTAACTTAGAGAGATTATCAAACAATGGCAGAGTTTGAGGCTGTACTAGTCGTATTTTCTTGTCATCTCCACCCCAAGCAAGCTGTTGCAATATGATTTTTGAAAAGTGTATTAGCCCAATCATCCAGACCAATACTCCGACCGACTTAAAACCAAAAATCAAATAATCAGTAATCCTTTCTGATAAAGGCATTTGATTGATAGCCGCCGAAAAACCCGTGATTAAAAGGGAGTAATAGACAGGAACTCTGGCTACGGCTAGCAACCTATCATCTACAAACGATTTGGTTTTACTAGTTAAAAACTTAATAATATTAAAGATAACCCAAGATATTAGAGATGCGAATACGAAAGTCGCTACCAAAATCACAAGACCTTGTACCCAGGGCTGTCCCGCAAAATACTCTAAGATTGGCGCCAAGTATTTATCGATACTGTTTTCAAAACTATCCATTATTTCCCCCAGTTTATTTTTTCATTACTGTATCAGAAAACCAAAATATCCGTGAGTTTTGACTTGAGCTAGATGCATGATTTTTTTGTAGTGAGGTTCAAGTACTTGGACCGCTATTTTTAAAATGACCATTAAAATTTTCGGCTGTCCTTTAAATTTACTGGACTAAAAATATGTAAATGATGTCATTTTAAAAAACAGGTTAGAATAGGCAAATGACTGAAACAAACAAAACACCAAATATCTTAATAAGCGCCTGTTTATTAGGCAATCCCGTTCGTTATGACGGCACTGATTTATTTATTGACCATCCATTAATTAAAAAATGGCTCGACCAAGATCGTTTAATCGCAGTTTGCCCTGAAGTTGAAGGTGGAATGCCAGTGCCGCGCGCGCCTGCAGAAATTATCAATGGTGATGGTAAAACAGTCTTAGGTGGAAAATCACGCGTAATGGATTCAGCAGGCGAAGATGTGACCACTCCTTTCATTAAAGGGGCTTTAAAAACATTAAAAATGGCATTAGATAATGACTGTGTAGCCGCAATACTTACCGAACACAGTCCTTCATGTGGCAGTAACAGAGTCTATGATGGGACTTTCACTAAAACAAAACGTGATGGCGTAGGCGTAACGACTTCAATGCTAGAGCAAAATCATATCCCAGTATTTAACCAAGAACAGCTTGAAGACCTCCAAGAATATTTAGAAAACGAGGCATATCAAGATTAAATGAACCCTAATAAACCTCCTGATAATATAAAATAGGAACAACAAAACTCAACACTGTAAAACTAGCCGACACTTATGTTTCTGGACTAAGAGCATTACCAAATTGATCAGAGAGACTTTTAAATGACAGTCCTGTTGAGCCTGTCGAACACACCCCCTACTTTTTCACATGCTTGTAAGAGCGACTTCACTTCATTCCTTCAACACAATTCCAAAAAATAATAGCTGCTTAATCTAAAATATGTCGATCATCGTCTTTAAAGCTCATCCCTAAATCCTATTGTTATTTAATCACTGTAGTACTTTTTCTTTGTAAGACTAACTAGCAATAACTCAGTAGCCTTTTTCACCCCTTACACTCACTTTTCTCTGTGGTTTGCTGTCAATAACAATCAAAAGAACCACTTATCCTTAATAATTTAAGTATTCGTCGAGAAAGTAACGATACGAATCGTAACCTACTTAATACTTCATAAAATCTAAAAATTTATAAGCTAAATAACTAGAGTTAACTATGAAGCCTTTGACATTAAAAAATATAATATCTCCTTTTTTCGTACTTTTTACTGTAATTACCTTAAGTGCATGTGGAGGCGGGGAATCAGAGTCAGGTTCCGACTCAAGTTCAGAATCATCCTCATCAAATACAAGCAATGTTACAAATAATAGTATTGCAGATACCTCAGCTACTTTTCCACAGGCGACAGGCACCTCCACCTTAGTAGCTCCCAAGCTATCGGAAGAATGTAAAACGCCTCTTGCAGAAGAGCTGGCTAAAATCAGTATTCACGCAGATGATCCCATTATGGCCATTAATCGTGACTTAGCATTTCAGTGTGATCGAGAAAGAAATGCGGTTTATGCTTACTTAGAAAGCCAATCTCCAAATAGACTAGCAGAAAGATCAACCGCTATTGCTCCACTTGAGGGATTAATTAACTTCGAATCACCACACGTGCATCCAATAGATATTACGCCTAACGGAAACATTTTAGTCTCGGTTAATACTGCCGCACACAAGTTAGAGGTATGGAGCATTAGTGGTTCATCT
Organism: uncultured Cocleimonas sp.; assembly: GCA_937929875.1. Classification (GTDB taxonomy): domain Bacteria; phylum Pseudomonadota; class Gammaproteobacteria; order Thiotrichales; family Thiotrichaceae; genus Cocleimonas. The sequence goes on from CALFUP010000261.1 coordinate 7,930, forward strand.
ATTAGTCCAATCGCGTCTATTCCTGTTGGACTTGACCCTGTATCGGTTCGTGTAAGAAACAATAGTGAAGCTTGGGTCGTTAACCATATGTCTGATTCCGTCAGCATTGTGGATCTTGATAGCGAAACAGTGATTAGAACACTTAAAACTGACAACGAACCTTCGGATGTAGTATTCGCCGCAAACAGAGCATTCGTAAGTGCATCAGAAGCTAATAGCATTAACGTGTTCAGTTTGAACAACCTAAATGCTAATCCTAGTCGCATCAAAATCCAAGGCGAAGAACCAAGAGCACTTAGTGTTTCTGCCAACGGCTCAACAGTTTATGCTGCTATTTATGAATCTGGAAATGGCACAACTCTCTCAGGATCTGCCGGTGGCGGTGGAGCTATTGTCAGAAGCAATCAACAAGTAGATAACGATGTTGCTTTAATCAACACTAGCAGTTTACAAGTATCTTACCGTCGTCGCCTGATGAACATGGTTATGGCAATTGGCGTAAACCCTAATAGCCAGCAAGTGTATGCAGTGGGTACGGAAGCATTTAATGATATCGCTGGTGAACCCGCTCTTAATGGTAAGTTTATTAAAGTGAACATGGCCCGTTTTAGTGGCTCTGGACTTAGTGGTTCTGTTATCAATGACTTAAACCCTCATCTTAATTATAACAATCCAACTGTTTCTAGTAGTTTACGACAACAGTCGATAGGAGACCCACGAAGTATCGTTTGGCAATCAAATGGTCAAAGAGCGTTCATTGCGGGCATGGGGTCTAACAATGTGATTGTTATTGATAGCTCAGGCAATCGCGTAAGTAATTTTGATGTAGGACAAGGCCCAACGGGTATCGTTTTAAAAAATGGCACTGATTTTGGCTTCGTGATGAACAAATTCGCGGGCAGTATTTCTGTTATTGACACTGATAGCCTTAACCAAATCTCAGAGACTGAGTTTAATGATCCAACCCCTTTAGTCATCAAAGAAGGACGTCCCTTTTTATATGACACTCACCTGACTTCTGGCACAGGCCACACCTCGTGTGCATCTTGCCATGTTGACTCAAGAACAGACCGTTTAGGCTGGCAATTAAGCGATGGTAATAACAGTACTATCTCAATTCCAAGAGCTAGCAATTCCTTACCAGGCAATGTTATTGGAACATCCACCATTAGTAGTAACAAACAAGTGATGGTGACACAAACTTTGGTAGATATTATGGAGCACCCTCGCTTTCATTGGCGTGGTGACAAGGAGTCTATTGATGACTTTAATGGCACTTATGTAAACTTAATGGGACGTCCTTCACAAATCAGCCAATCGCAAATGGATAAAATGAAAGCATTCTTGCGCACCTTGTGGCTACCACCAAACCCATACCGAAGAATCGATAATTCAAGACCCTCTACGGTAACACTACCTGATGGAAGTACTGCTACCTCTAATCGAATCAGTGGCAACACAACCAATGCATTACGTGGCGGTGGAAATTCAAATAATTGCCTAGCCTGTCATTCTGGTCAAGGTAATGCGACCCGTAACTTTGGCGCAAACCCAGAAATTGGCTCTAATATTATTGCCCCTACTCTGCCAGCTTTATATGACAAAATAGGCTTCTCTTTCGGCCGAACAGGTTTTGGCTTCTTTCATGATGGAGGTTCAGATTTAAACAGAGCAACACGTACTCGTGAGTTTTTAGCTGAAATTATGACTTTAGAAGGACCAGAAGGACCACTAGTAGGAAATGAAGCTCGTCAAGCTCCTCACGCAGGTGTTGGACAACAGTTAACTATTACAGGCAACGCATCCTCTACTCAATCGATTTTACTTAACCAATTTATCAGCATTGCCAATACTAGTAGCTGGGCTGAATTGATAGCTCATAGTCAAATTAATGGCAAACAACGTGGTTTCGCTCTACAGCAAGGTGAAAACTTTATCGCTGACGCGGCCGGTGAAACAGCAACCAAAAACAGCTTATTAAGCCAAGCGACAGCAGGCAACTCCGTTACCTTTACATTGGTTGCAACAGGAATGTCTACAAGATTGGCTCTCGATAGCGACTTAAACGGAGTCCTAAATAATGATGAAGAGGATGACGGAAATAACGGTGACGGTGGAGATAACGGATTTACTCCAACTATTGATGGAAACCTTTCAGAATGGAGTTCATCTCAAAGCTTAGGATTTGATGGAGACGACATAAATATCACTAATTCCAAAGCTGATATTATTGAAGCATGGGCAAGCAATGACTCTAGTAACTTTTACGTCGCTTATTTAAATGATGGTCCGATTGATAATGATACTTGGTGGCCTTGGCAGATATTTATAGACACGGATGGAAATGCGTCAACAGGCTATCAAACCAGTTCTGGCCTTGGTGCAGAATACATTATTGAAGCATCATACCTAATGAAGTACACAGGATCTGGAAGCGATTGGTCATGGAATTTCCAGCAAAGTGATGTAGGAATCAAGGATGATGATTCAGCTGAGTTTAGCATTAGTCGACAAGCTCTAGGAAACCCCGACAATCTTCAGTTGGTTTTCAATGCAAACAACAGCCCTTTCACTGGGATCAGTGGTGTTGGTAGCGTTGATCTATTCCCTAACTCTGGAGCTATCGATTATGACTTCAGCACTGATGAAGATGGGAACGGTAATGGAGGAGACGGGGACACTGATGGCATTTCAAATTCATTCACACCAACATTAGATGGTAATCTTGATGATTGGTCTCAAGCGACTTCATTTGGACCTGATGGCAATGACATCAACGTTACAAATGCCCAAGCAGATTGGCTAGAAGCTTGGATGGCCCATGATGATAACTTTATCTACTTAGCTTATACAAATGATGGGCCAATTAACTATGACACATGGTGGCCTTGGCAAACCTTCTTAGACACTGACAACAACCCTGAAACAGGTTATAAAGTGGGAAATATAGGTGCTGATTTTGTTGTCGAAGGCTCTAATATCGCGAGTTACACAGGTGATGGTGACAACTGGTCTTGGGATTGGTTACAAGCAATTCTTGATTCTGGACAAAGTACAAGCCAGGTAGAGCTGAGCATACCTCGAAGTATACTCGGTAATATAGGTCTAATTAAGTTGCATATGTCCACAAGAAACGTAGCATTTACCAACGATTTTTCAGCTTTCGGTGAAGATAAATACGAAGGTACGCAACCCATAATGGAATATAATTCCTCTCCATAAACATGGAGATCGGTAACAACCAGAAAGAACCTCTTTAATAGAGGTTTTTTTTGGTCTATAAAACACCCTAGTATTTAATCAACTAAACTCAGTTAATTATTATAGATTTTTTTACAAATCATAAGCTCTAAGGTCAACTCTTCAGGTTACATGAAGTCACAATATGGTATTATCCAAGATCAAATTAACAATTTAACTTAACTTTTCTAATTAAGAATAATCTAATGACTGATCGCACAGCTACAATTACTCGTGATACCTTCGAGACTCAAATCACCGTTTCTATTAATTTAGATGGTACAGGTAAAGCACGCTTTAAAACGGGTGTCCCTTTTCTTGATCACATGATGCACCAGATTGCATTGCACGGCATGATTGATATTGAAGTTGAAGCAAATGGTGATTTGCAAATTGATGATCATCACACTGTTGAAGATATCGGTATTACATTAGGTCAAGCCTTTGCTAAAGCGATGGGTGATAAAAAAGGTGTACGTCGTTATGGCCATGCCTACGTACCATTAGATGAAGCATTATCTCGTGTTGTCATTGATTTTTCTGGGCGTCCACACTTAGAAGATACAGTCGTTTATAAGCGTTCACGTTTGGGAACTTTTGACACCGACTTATTCCATGAGTTTTTCCAAGGCTTTGTAAATCATGCTTTAGTTAGTTTACATCTCGATAATCTTCGAGGAAATAACGCACATCATATCGCTGAAACGATTTTCAAAGCTTTTGGCCGCGCTCTACGCATGGCAGTAGAACGTGATGAACGTGCGATGGATGCGATACCATCTACAAAGGGCTCGCTATAAAACTGATACAAAAAAGCGTGCAATTTAAGTTCTAACCTAAACCCCCGACTAAAAAATGCAAAACATTGTAGTAATTGATTACAGTATGGGAAACCTCCATTCTGTTCACAAAGCATTACAGCACGTTACTGACGATAAAGTCATTATCACCGCTGATGCTGATAAAATAGCTAGAGCAGACCGTATTGTCTTTCCTGGTCAAGGTGCTGCGCGTGATTGCATGAGCGAATTACACAAGCGTGAATTAGTTGATGTCGTCAAACAAGTCTCAAAAACAAAACCATTTCTTGGTGTTTGTATGGGCATGCAGGTATTGCTTGATCATAGCGTCGAAGGTGGTGGAGTTGATTGCATTGGCCTTTATGGAGGTCGTGTTGAATTTTTTAAAGAACATATCGGTGCAACAGACTCGCAGGGCAATAGATTAAAAATACCGCAAATGGGTTGGAACCGTGTTTCTCACACTCAAAACCATCCAATGTGGAATGGCATTGAGGATGGTTCGCGCTTCTATTTTGTGCATAGTTATTTTATCGACCCTATCGATAAAAGTATTGTTGCTGGTGAAACTGACTACGGTGTAACTTACCCATCTGCAATCGCCAAAAATAATGTCTTTGCGATACAAGCTCATCCCGAAAAAAGTGCGGATGATGGCCTACAATTACTCAAGAACTTTACAAAATGGGATGGTTCAGTAAGTTAATTACTGCCAACTATTTAAGGAAATTTTATATGCTACTGTTACCAGCTATTGATTTAAAAGACGGACATTGTGTTCGCTTGCGCCAAGGCCGCATGGAGGATACGACTGTATTTTCTGATAGCCCTGTTGATACTGCAACTCGCTGGGTTGAAGCTGGTGCAAAGCGTTTACATCTAGTGGATTTAAATGGCGCTTTCGATGGCGTGCCAGTGAATAACTCTGCGGTTGAAGCAATAGCCAAGAAGTTTCCCGATTTACCCATACAAATCGGAGGCGGAATTCGTGATGCAAAGACGGTTCAAGCCTATTTAGATGCTGGCGTTACTTATTGTATTATCGGCACAAAAGCCGTTGAAGACCCAGAATTCGTTAGAGATTTATGTGCACAATTTCCTGGTCATATTATTGTAGGAATTGATGCTAAAAACGGAATGGTAGCCACTGATGGCTGGGACAAAGTTTCAACGGTTTCTGCTATCGATCTTGCGAAGCAATTTGAAGAAGCGGGTGTTGTCGCTATCGTTTACACCGATATCTCTCGTGATGGAATGATGACAGGAGTTAACGTTGAAGAAACCGAAAAGCTAGCGAATAGCATCAATATTCCTGTTATCGCTTCTGGCGGCGTAACGAATATGGATGACATTATCGAGCTTTGTAAAGTCGAAGAGTCTGGCATTACCGGTACAATTTTAGGACGCTCAATTTACGAAGGTACTATCGATCTAGCCAAAGCACATGAATATGTTGAGAGTTTGGCATAAATGGGACTCGCTAAACGTATCATCCCTTGTTTAGATGTCGACAACGGTCGCGTCGTAAAAGGGGTTAACTTCGTTGATATTCGTGATGCTGGTGATCCTGTTGAAGTCGCTGCTCGTTACAATCGTGAAGGTGCAGATGAAATATGCTTTTTAGATATCACTGCCAGTTCAGATGATCGAAAAACTACAGTAGACATGGTTGAAGCTATTGCTTCACAAGTATTTATTCCACTCACTGTAGGCGGCGGCATTCGTAAAGTCGAAGACATTCGTACTATGCTAAATGCAGGTGCAGACAAAGTCGCAATCAATACTGCGGCTATAGTTAACCCTGAGTTAGTTAAAGAAGCCGCTGAATATTACGGCTCACAATGTATCGTTGTAGCCATCGATGCTAAAAAAACTAGTAAAGAGGGTGAACCTGATCGTTGGGAACTTTTCACCCATGGAGGCCGTAAAGAAACAGGCATCGATGCAGTTGAATGGGCTAAAAAAATGGAAGCCTACGGCGCAGGCGAACTATTAGTTACCAGCATGGATAAAGATGGCACAAAGTCTGGCTTTAACCTACCTTTAACTAAAGCAATCGTGGATGCGGTCAACATTCCAGTCATCGCCTCTGGCGGTGTAGGAAACCTTCAACACTTATCTGATGGTGTCTTAGAAGCAGGTGCAGATGCAGTTTTAGCCGCTAGTATTTTCCACTTTTCTGAATATACAATTGACGAAGCAAAGCAATATATGTCCGAAAAAGGCATTGAAATGCGAATTTAAGACCACATTATCAAGCTATTGAAGATAAAGTATATGAGCAACAACACAGATAACATTGACTATAACAACACACTTACAGATGTAGCTGCAATTTTAACATCGCGCAAGTCTGCAGAACCTGATAGTTCATATGTCGCAAGTTTATACTCCAAAGGTCTTGATGCCATACTTAAAAAAGTAGGCGAAGAGGCAACCGAAGTTGTTATGGCTGCAAAAGATGTTGAAGCGGATGTTTGTAACAATGGCAGTGAAAATTGCGACAAAAGTAAAATAGTCAATGAAGTTGCTGACTTATGGTTTCATACTTTAGTGTTGTTAGCCCAACAAGATTTACATCCAAACGATGTTTTAAAAGAGTTAGATCGTCGTTTTGGAACATCTGGCCTTGTAGAAAAAGCCAGTCGTAAGTAACTAGCCAAGTCTTAACAGACAGGTTTTTAGAAAATTTAAAGAGAGGAAGTAAAAAATGATATATGGATTTGGTTTAGGCGGAATTAGCCCTTGGTCACTACTAATTATCTTAGTTATCGTAGTGGTAATTTTCGGTACAAAACGCCTACGCAATGCGGGTGGTGATTTGGGTGGAGCGGTTAAAAACTTCAAAGATTCGATGAAAGATGGCGCTGACAAAGTCAATGCAAAAAGAGAAGCACTAGATGATTCTGCTGATGATGCAATCGATGCTGCATCAAAAGTTAAAGATACAACTAAATCATAATAGAGAATTAAGCGTTGTTTTTAACATCGCAGCTAATTATCGCAGGTTTGCTAAATGTTTGATTCTGGTTTTCTAGAAATGCTCGTTATTGGTATCATTGCTCTTATGGTTGTAGGCCCAGAGCGATTACCTGGTCTTGCTTCGAAAGCAGGAAAAATGGTGGGTAAAATGAAGGCTTTTGTTGCCAACACCCGCGAAGATATTGAAAAAGAGATTCGTGCTGAAGAAATGCAAAGCATGCTATCCAAACAGAAAGAAGAAATCAGCGAGCTACGCGACATGGTGCAAAATTCGGGCAAAGATATCTCAAAAGAAGTTAATGAGGCTAGCGACATGCTAGGTGATAGTATCAATGAAGCCGAAGCATCAGTCTCTAATCGTTCTACTACTAAAACTACCACATAGACCCCAAACAGCATGAGCGATTCTGTAGCAACTGAAGAAAAATCCGCAACACAAGGTCTTCTTAGTCATTTAATAGAAATGCGAGATCGTTTATTACGAGCAGTTATCGTCATTGCTGTCGCTTTTGTTTGTCTTTTCCCATTTGCTAAAAATATATATAATTGGTTAGCCGCTCCATTGGTTGACCAGGGCCAAGAAATGCTGATTATTGGTCCCGTAGCGCCCTTCTTAATTCCCATGAAGCTGACCTTGATGGTCGCTTTTTTAATCGCCCTACCGTA
>CALFUP010000262.1 GCA_937929875.1 uncultured Cocleimonas sp.
GCCGAATTGGATGTTGAAAACGGCAAACTCATCAACGATAAAATCATTCTAAAGCTCGAACACCATCTATCTTTTCCGAATGTATTTGAAGAAGATGGCGTTTTTTATATGACTCCTGAGTGCGCTGACAGTCATCGCGTAGATTTATTTGAATGTACTGACTTTCCCTATAGTTGGGAGAAAAAACAAACGCTACTCGATAATATTCAAGCGGTTGATTCTACTTTATTAAAAATAACTGAGGGTTCTTTATTAGACGCAGCTAATAGCTCTCCATTAAAAACAGTTGAGGACTCTTCGTTAAAAACAGTTGAGGACTCTTCGTCAAAAACAACTGAAGGCTCTTCGTTAACAACGAAAGAGTGTTGGTATCTTTTCACCTCCGAGATAGTTGACGGTGCTGGGTGCAATGATGAATTATCAATTTACAAATCGACTGATTTGTTTAATGAGCCATTTATCAAACTCTATGACCAACCTGTTATTAGTGACGTAAAAAATGCCCGAATGGCGGGACACTTTATACAGCGTAACGGGGAGGTTTTTCGCGTATCCCAAAACTGTGGCATACGTTATGGCCATCAGGCTAATTTTAACAAGGTATTACAAATTGAAGGCGGTTATAGAGAGGAATTAATCGATACTGTCACGGCTTCACAAGGCGCATTAGGTTTTCATACTTACAATCAAGCCCATGGAATAATTATAGGCGACATGGAAATCGCACGCTTTGATTGGCAATCATTAAACCGTTTTGTCGGCGGTAACTTTAGGCGTCTTTTTAAAATCATATTGGGCAAGAATGATTCCGGCAAAGATTAAGGCGAATCCGAACATCATCCTAGGCGTTAATATTTCTCCAATCAATAACACTCCACCAATCACAGCAAAAACGGCTTCTAATGACAATATCATCGCGGCATGGTGTGGCGGCACCGATTGCTGGGCAAATACTTGAAGCGTAAAACCGATCGCAACTGAGGCTATACTGCTATAAGCAATTTCCAACCAAGCACCTTTTATACCTTCTGTAATGTCAACAATAACAATGGGTTCAAATACCAAAGCCGCAATAAATGATAGAATAGCGCAGGTATAAAATTGTACGATAGACAAACGTAAAGGATCATGATTTGCAGCGGCTTTCCCCACATAAATAATATGCAGCGCCCAAAAAACTGAAGAAGCTAATACCCAGTAATCACCTTTGTTAATGCTAGAAAACATTGTGGCAAAAGAAGTATCTTTTATCGTTAAAAAATACAAACCTATCAGCGCTAAAACAACAGCCACCCAAACCTGCTTGGGTAATTTTCCACCGCCAATAGAGAGAAAAATAGGAACTAAAAGAATATAGATAGCCGTTATAAACCCGCTTTTACCTGCGGTCGTATCAACGATACCGATTTGTTGCAAGGAGATGCCAAGTGCGATCAGCACACCCATAATGACACCAGCAACAAGACCTTCTTTATTGAGTTTTTGCTTACCTAAAAATCGAATTAAAAACAGTAAACACGTAGCGCCAAGCGCAAAACGAATGGCAGTAAATATCAACGGTTCAAGGTGATCCATTCCTGTTTTTTGCGCAACAAATGTGAAGCCCCATAATGCAGCGGCTGTGATCATTAAAATATTACCGACAAGTAATGAAGGTTTGCTATGCATTATTTCACCTGATTTTCAAAGAGTTTTGCACAGGAGTTAATGAGAGAAAAATGAGTGTAATTTCCGCCTTTTATCACAGAAGTGAGCTGAATAGTTAGCATTCAACGGAGCTCTTTGTAGGAAAATGAGAAACTCAAGCAATTTATATCCGTCATTATTCTCGCACAAAGGTCTCTTAATTGAGCTAGAATTGAATGCGTAGTGTAATGATATAATCAAAGGAATACATGAAAAAGTTTTCAACAATCGGTATTTTTTGTAAAGAAAAAGACGACAGAATCAAAGCAACATTGACTGCATTGCATGAATTTCTATCAAACAAAGGTTATAAAGTCGTCGCTTTAAAAAACTCAGCCAAATACATAGATATTAACCCGATAAAAAAGAAAGAATTTGCTGAAGTCATTGATTTAGCAATCATTGTTGGTGGCGATGGGACTCTCTTAAGAGCAGGAAGATTATTAGCGGACAAAGATGTTCCCGTAATCGGTATTAACCTAGGTCGATTGGGCTTTTTAGTTGATGTATCACCTGACCTAATTGCTGAACAACTTACACCCATGTTAGCCGGCGAATCGACCATTGAAACCCGATCTTTACTAAATGCCGAGGCCTTTAGAGGCGAAGAATCACTGGGCAGTAGCATGGCATTTAATGATGTTGTATTACATGCTCGTGATGATGTAAGAATGATTCAATTCGATACTCACATTGACGATGTCTACGTAAATACTCAACGCGCTGATGGCATGGTAGTTGCAACTCCTACTGGCTCAACTGCCTACGCATTATCAAGTGGAGGGCCAATCCTGCACCCTAGCTTGGCTGCCGTGGTACTGGTTCCTATTTGCCCACACACCTTAAGCAATAGGCCGATTGTGGTTAGTAACACCAGCCAAATCACGATTACAATGGGCGAAAGTCGTAACGTTGGAGCACGTGTCTCGTTCGATGGGCAAGCCAATATCCGTTTGCAATCAGGGGATAAAGTTGTGATACGACAGCAAGAGCACACATTGCAATTGCTTCACCCTAAGGATTATGATTACTTTAATATTTTAAGAAATAAACTGGGTTGGAGCGTCAGACCCTCATAAAGCATTAAATATTGGAAACGGGAGACGATATAGCTAATAACTGGATATAAAAGCACACCCCCCTACTTTTTATAGTCTTTCTAATAAGGTTGCCACAAAACAAGTGTACTTATTAGTTTTTATTCCGCTATTAACTTAGCAATAAATGCTTCTATTTTTCTTGCTTGAGGATCACCTTGATGAGTCTCGCCAATAAAATTAGCACGTACCTTTCCTTTTTTATCGACAATAAAATAAGAAGGCCAGTAACGGTTTTTCATACGCTTCCAATAAGCCATGTCGTTATCAACCATGACAGGATTGGTGATCTTAAACTTCTTAATGTTTTGTTTGATGTTTGCATGAATTTTTTCATGGTCAAACTCTGGCGAGTGAATACCGATAATTTGAAAGCCTTTTGATTGATACTGCTTTTCTACTTTATGCAACCAAGGAAAAGATCGATAGCAATTCCAACAACCATAAGTCCAAAAATCAACCAACGTTACCTTACCTAGCAAGTCTTTTCTTGTCAGAGGTTTTGAATTTAACCACTCTTGTGCTGAAGTTTGAGTAAACTCAGGAAGCGCATAAGGCTCTTTTGCATGAGTTGAAGAAGCCATTGTTAGCAGACTAAGAGCAACTAGCAATGACAATAAAATCGGAAAAGATAAGCGCTTAACTATATTCATACGTTCCTCATACCCTATTTAAATCTAGATTGAGCGAAGAAGGTGGAAATGTATATTGAGAATTAAAATTATTCCGTAGTATCTTTGCCTTCTTCTAAGCTATTAAACGTAGCTAATTGTTCTTCAGATGCTTTTTTCTGGTATTTATCTTTATATTCTGCGTAAGGCATTCCATAAACCACTTCGCGCGCAAGATCATAATCAACTGCTTCACCGCGTTCATTCGCCTCGCCCATATACCATTTTGATAAACAGTTACGACAGAAGCCTGCCATATTCATCAAATCAATATTCTGTACATCACTACGCTTTTGAAAATGACTTAACATTTTACGCCACGCCGCTGCTTCAATTTCTAATTGTGTTTGTTTATCCATAAAATCCTCAAATATAAAAAACTATACTGCTGAAAAAGCAAAAAAATTGAACAAATCGATTAAAAAACAAACGATTAGCTCATTAAAAAGGTGGGGGGTGTCATTTATTATTACTGGACTTACTACCAATCAAGCTTAGGAGCTTCATCCAATAATTCATTGTAATGTACTTTGACCTTTTGCATATCAATCCCGTTTAAGAAAGATGAATAAGCCAAATAACTCAGTAAAAATCGCTTATCACTTGCCCAAGGTGGGACAAACCTTGGTTGCCTCAACAAGCCATCGTGGGCTAATTGACTCAGTACTGGAATGTCTTCTAAATCTATTTTTCCACAAAACATAAGTGGCAGACAATCAACTCGATTAGTGGCAACAATGGCTCTGAAAAAATTATGTACGCGTAATAGTCCATTTAAATAGACATTGTCTTTAGTGAATGGCGCACCACCAGTGATTATACCACCTCGAAATACCCGGCGGGTATTTTCAAAGGCCTGGGTTTTATCTTTCACTCTATCCACAAAATAACGATATACCTCAATAAAATCTGCACCATCAATCGCCATTTGAATTCCCAAAACACGGTCGGATAAACGTCGCATTCGATCAATATCCATTGTGCCCGTAATAAACTCAGCAAATACAGCCAGGCCTTCCTGCGTTCGTGTCGTTCCTGCATGGCTTGCACCAAGCATCGGTAAATGTGTTTGATGACTCCCATTTAGGGCGGTGCCAACATGAATATGGGCTTCATGATTTATTAGCTGTACTACATCTCGATCAGTAAATTGCGCACCTGCACGGAGTCGAATACGCGTTGGACCTGCGAGTGCATTGGCGGATAATTCTTCAACAACAAATACCTCCGGCGCATCTTCACCGAAGGCTTTTTCAACCGCATGACGCATTTCAGAAGCCACCTGATCTGCACTTCTATCCGCATCTTGTGGAGCGCCTAAGTCGATACCAGAAAGTGAATCAATCACGGCATCAAATTGTTGTGCCAAGGATAATGACGTAGACATACCATCAGTCAAAGGGTCATTGGGCGCACCATAGAGCTCTCTTGAATACTGATAAAATTGTTCAGTACCAGCACAGCTTTTCATTAAGGCACTATTGGCAATGACTGTCGCTTGACGGCCCAACCAGCTATCAACAACGGAATCACCTAACTTCGCTTGAACATCAGCCACCTGCATAATCACATTGCTGGGTTCAAAATGAGGATAAGTCACTTCAGGCAAACGCTGCTCTTTGTGTTTAAAAAACGTTTCGCGAATTTCTGCAGGCCAACTTATGTGACCCAGAATTCGTATCTCCCTAGAGGCTTGATAGAGCTGATGACTGATATCTGAAATACGTTGATCTTGTTTATTCATTAGTGTCTAAAAAAATGCTATGTCAAAAAAGGAGGTAATTGCGTTGCTCGTTTCAAACTTCGATGCAATAAACTCACTGAACTTTGTATGAATTCTATTTACGTTGTTAAAATGCATAAACGAAATATCATTCAAAAAGGTGGGGGGTGTCATTTTTTATCTCTAAATCTGTCTATTTACGTTGTACGCGTGTTTTTGATTTAAAGAAATAATGACTATATAAAAATCCAACGACTAGATTATGGTCAGTTTCAACAAGTGGTGAGTTATCAAATGTTGCGCCATTGATGTTTTCATAACGTAAAAATCCCAATAATAAGCGTTTGCTGTTATTCGATTTCAGGGTAAGTTGCAGGCGCGAACCTGAATAGCCGCTATCTGTTTCATAAGCTGATCTGTTTTGTGTTGCATCATCAGCTCCAACACCATAATAAATATCATGATAATCGGCATTACCAAATTGAGGGCCTATTGAAGCACCAGCTATCCACGATTTATCAGCAAATGCCAATTTTCGGTTGTAGGTTATATGTGGGGAGAAGTTGAAACCCCTGCTATCAACCCCATTTTCTCCAATCTCGATAGCTGCTCTAAAGGGTAAATTCAAACTCAACTTACTGTTATCTGTCTTATTTAAGATGACATCTACCGATGGCCCGATTTGAACAATATTACCAATATCATCCATGCCATTACGAAGATCGATATCATCACTGTCTAATTGCGCATTAAAATCCATACTGAGGTCTAATTTAGCTCGCTCAGTTTTAAACAATTGGGCACGCACTCCATCATCATCTGACTTGAAAATTTCACCTCGATAAATAGGAACAGGTATTGGCAATAAAATTACACGAGATTGTTTTGTACCAGTATACGAAGACTGATGAACCGCCCCCAAACCCAGGCCTAATTCCCATAAAGGCAAACCGTCTTCATCACTATCATTCGCTGCAAACACAGAAGAATTAAAACTAACAAAAAAGGTACATATGATCAGTTGAAGTAATGTTAAAGGCTTCATAAATCTTCCCGTGGAATTGAATATGAGTCAGCATGAAAGTATTTGCTTTTTTTTGCAATAAAAATAGCCATTTAATGACAATAAAAGTGCAAATAACTACTTTTTAGTTAAGCTATTTTGATAGAATCATGCGATTAAATATACTTACGTGAAACCTACATTTCATTTATCTTAAATCACCTACCCAAACTATGACTATACGTATTGTTGATTACGAATCCACGACTGCAGCGGCTGATAATATTGAGCAACTGCGAATTGCCATCAAAAACCAAAAAAGTGGGTTACGAAAAAATAACTTTTCTTTTTCTGATTTAAACACTTGGATTGGACGAGTTCCTGCAATTGATGATATTGATTTAGGCGAATGGCAGAGTCGTAACAATGCAATGGCGGCTTATGGTTTACAGCAAGGTACTATTTTAGAGCAGATAAACCAATTAAAAGAACGCTTTGGCTCAAGTCGTATCGGTGTGATCATGGGATCAAGCACTTCTAGTATAGATCGTACCGAAACGGCCTATCGTCACTTAGATGATGATGGAAAGCTCACCAAAGAGTTTCAACAAGCGACTGTTCATAATCCGCATGGTCCAGGCTTATTTATTGCACATCAAACAGGCGTTACTGGTCCAACTATCACGATCAATACTGCTTGTTCATCATCTGCCAAAGTATTTGCAACGGGCCAAAGGTGGCTAAATAGCCATAGCGTTGATGCTGTATTAGTAGGCGGTGTTGATACACTTTGTTACAGCGTGTTACATGGCTTTGATTCTTTGCAATTACTTTCAAAAGATCCATGTAAGCCTTTTGATAATGATCGTGATGGTATTAATTTAGGTGAAGCCTCAGGTTACGCTATTTTGATGCGTTCTGAAGATTGCGAAACGGATACTGGCATTGAACTAACAGGCTATGGCGAAAGCTCTGATGCGCATCATATGTCCCATCCGCATCCTGATGGTTTGGGTGCGCAAAATGCTATTCAAAATGCCCTATCAATGGCGCAACTATCACCTAGAGACATTGATTATATTAATTTGCACGGGACCTCTAGCCAAGCGAATGACTCCATTGAAGGCAAATTGATTGGCTCATTATTTCCAAAAACGACTCAATGTTCGTCAACTAAAGCATGGATGGCTCATACCTTGGGAGCTGCAGGAATTACTGAAGCATTGATCGCTATTGATGCTGCCAGAACTGATTTAATTCCAGGCTCAATGAACCTGAATAATCTTGATCAAGAGTTAGATTTTTCAATTCAAGCTAAAAATATGACTCGCTCGATGACTCATGTAATGTCGAATTCATTTGGTTTTGGTGGAAATAACTGCTGCTTAGTGTTTAGCAAGGTGGACGGCTAATGAGTAGTGGTCAAATGCGTTGCTCAGTAAAAGCAGTCGGTGCTTGGGGACAAAACTATACTAGCTGGGTCGAATTAACTGAGCTACTTAGCAAAGGGAGTACTGCAGAAAATACGTCCACTAGCCCAAAGCCAGAAATTATCCCAGCCAATGAAAGACGTCGCGCGCCATTGCCTGTAAAACTAGCCGTAGAGTCTTCATGGCAAGCAACACAAACCGCGGGAATCGACCCTAAAGAGCTAGCCTGTGTATTTGTATCTGGTTTAGGAGATACACAACTAACTGATTACATGTGTAAAACTCTAGCAAGTGAAAACATGCAATTATCACCAACTAAATTCCATAATTCAGTACATAATGCTGCTGCAGGCTACTGGACAATTAGTACGGGCTGTATGAAAGCGGCAAATTCAGTGGCTGGTTTTAATGAATCTGTTTCACTCGCCTTGTTTGAGGCTTTTTGCCAGTGCATCGAAGAAAACGCGCCAGTGTTAATTGCTTTTTATGACTCACCTGTATCCGAAATACTCAAGCCACTTTTAAAGAATGATCAATCGTTTTCTGCTGCCATCATCATCGAACCAAGCACCTCAGACGACGATAACAATATACTTGAGATGTCAGTTACTTCTGTAAGCAGTGATTGGCCTAAATTACAATTAGAAGCAAACTTACATGAGAGCTATGAAAAAAATCCATCTGCTAGAATATTGTCGGTTTTGAAACTGCTAGCGGATAACTCCAAGGATTCGATATCCCTTCCTTTAAGCGCTGAAACCTCTATTCAATTAACCTTAAACAATGCGAATTTTTGAGTAAAAAATATGTCTAATACAAAAAACCATGATGTCATTATTGCTGGTGGCGGACTTGCAGGTCTTACCCTATCAATGCAAATCAAAGATAAATCGCCTGATTTAGATGTAGTTGTCTTAGAACAAAGAACTTTCCCGGTCCCGGAAAAAATAGCGAAGGTCGGAGAATCAACGGTAGAGATTGGCTCACATTATTTAAGCGAAACACTGGGTCTTAAAAATCACTTTGAAAAAGAACATCTGCGTAAATATGGTTTACGTTGTTTCTTTGGCGAAAAACAAGCAGATTTTTCTCAGCAAGATGAGTTAGGTATTAGTGATTTATTTGGAATCCCAACCTACCAAATAGATCGAGGCGTATTAGAAAACAAACTGCATAAAGAAGCGCTTTCAAGAGGCGTTCAAGTTCTTGATGGCGTATCTAGCAGCAATCTTAGTTTAGATAAAGACCAGCAAAAAATTGATGTGGATTTCAACGGTGAAACTAAGACGCTAAGTTCTAAATGGCTGCTAGATGCAGCAGGTCGTCAAAAACTATTAAAAAGCGAGCTTGACCTAGCAAAAGATAATGACCACCGAGGTAACGCGGTTTGGTTTAGAATTGATAGACAAGTTATTCTTGATGATTGGTCAACCAATGATGATTGGAGAAACCGTTTAGTTGAACCTGGTAAACGATGGCTCAGCACCAATCATTTGATGGGACCAGGTTACTGGATTTGGATTATCCCATTAGGCACTGGCGCTACCAGTATCGGCATTGTGATGGATGATCAGGTCTTTGAAGAAGGGAGCTTTGCAGATTATAAGGAAGCTTTCTCGTGGCTAACGGAACATCAACCTTTCTGTGCAGATGCTATTGAAGGAGCGGATGTATTAGATTATGTAGCCATTCGAAATTATTCTTATGACTGTAAAAAGTTTCTTTCGGCAGATGGCTGGGGTGTAACGGGAGAGGCTGGAGTATTTGCTGATCCTTTCTATTCACCAGGCAGTGATGCAATCGCTATCAGCAACACCTTCATTAGTCAGTTGATTTCCACTCAAAAGCAAAAGAATGACATCACTATCGAAAGTGCGGTATTCAACAATCTACAAAAAAACTATTACGAAAATACCATTGCTCTTTATTCACAGCAATATGGTGGCTTTGGTGATCGCAGAATGATGGGGACCAAACTATTGTGGGACTATTCCTATTACTGGGGAGTTTTGAGCTTAATGTTCTTCAAAGATACCTTTACTGATATCAATATGATTCGCGAAATTAATCCTGCTCTTAGTAAAGCGCGTATGTTGCACCATCAAGTGCAAGAAAAAATGCGTGAACGAGCAACATTGAGATTAGTTCAGCCTACCCAAGGACTGTTTTTAGATCAGTACAGTATCCCTTGCCTTCGTCACTTCAATAACGTGCTAAAAGTTTACGATACTGCTGATATTAAAGAGTCAATTGCGATAAATGTAGGTTTACTTGAACGTATTGCGAAGTATGCTTTAGAGTTTTTATCAGACAATCCAAGTCTTACAATTAGTGATGATGAGAGAGACATACTAGGTGATTATCGACATAGAGTATTGGCATAATGCGAACTAAGTTAAGCTTATCTAAGCCAATTTAACAACGCCTTTGATACTCAAACGCAATGACCATTAAAAAATTTATATTCGCTTTGATTGCTGTTGTCACAGTGGCTTATCCCTTTATTGTTTATTTTAGTTTAAACAAGTTTGGACCATCACTACTCGCACTGGTGCTTTTTCTTATATTGATTGCACGAGTAATCATCCGTGGTGAATATAAAAGACCTGAGCAGTATGTTCAGTTATTACTGGTGGGTGGCTTATGTGTATTAGCCGCTTGGTTTGATAGCGAAGAATTACTTCGGTATTACCCAGTAATGATGAATCTTGCTTTTGCTGGTTTTTTTGCTATTTCACTCAGTACAGAAACATCTTTAGTTGAACGTTTTGCTGAAATGTTTATGGATGAAGTTCCCGCTGAAGGTAGACCCTATATGAGAAAGCTTTCTATGGTTTGGGCAGTAATATTAACGATCAACGCATCGATTGCTTTCTATACGGCTTGTTGCCTTTCGTTAAAATCATGGACTTTGTATAATGGCTTTTTAGCGTATATTTTCTTGGGTGGATTTATGTTATTTGAATATGGATATCGTCAAATACACATCAAGAAAACAGAAGGAAAGCAATAAACCATGGCAATAAACGACTTAAATCAGCAATATCCAGATAAAGAAAAATGGCCAATTTTTTCAGACTCAACTGAGATAAAAACAGCGACCGCAGATTCAAACGTGTTTGAAACTACATGTGAGATTCCATCAAGTTTATCCTATTTTGCAGGACACTTTCTTGATCAAGCAGTATTACCTGGTGTGGTTCAAGTGAATTGGGCAAATAATCTTGCAACAAAGCTTTTTAACGTCAAAGAGTTTAGAGGAGTTAATTCACTTAAATTCAATACCATGATTTTACCTGAAGCCAAAGTCGCACTTTCATTGACGCTTAATCCAGAAAAACATACCGTTAAATTCAGCTATAAATCAAATGACTCGCTATTCTCATCTGGCATACTCGTCTTCGCATCTAATCGTCATTAACAAATTACCTATTAATAAATAAATCATGTCTTATTGCCTCGCGATTCCTCATTACAATCACTATCAGTCATTTGAAGCTTTTTTGCCAAAGCTAAAAAGCCTGGAGATTGATTGTATTGTGGTTGATGATGGCAGTGACCATGATCAATTCCAAAAGCTCGAATTATTAGTTGCTGATCAGCCTCAAATTACATTATTAAAGCATGGTTATAATCGAGGTAAAGGAGCAGCGATTTTAACTGCTGCTAACCATGGTAGACAGTCGGGACACACTCACATTATTCAAATCGATGCTGATGGTCAGCACAACACAGATGATGTAAAAGAACTCATTAAACATAGCAAATTATTTCCAAATAGGATCGTATCAGGTGCGCCCTTCTTTGAAGATTCTGCACCGAAAGCTCGTGTTTACGGTCGTAAAGTAACTAGCTTTTGGGTGGCTATTGAAACTCTATCTTTTGATATTAAAGATAGTCTTTGTGGCTTTAGAGTTTATCCTCTCAAAGAATTTGAAATTGTTTTCGATAATTACCATATTGGCAAACGCATGACTTTCGATACAGACATCTTAGTGAAATCTCACTGGGAAGGAATTAACACCGACTTCATCGACACAAAAGTGATCTATATCGAAAATAATGTCTCACATTTCCATTACTTGCGTGATAATTTACTGCTAATCAAACTTCACACAAAATTAATGCTTGGAATGTTAATTCGTATTCCAAAAATCATACTTCAAAAATTTAACTGAGCAGATGAAACCATTTACTGCAAAAGACCCATCATTTAATGAATAACGATAATCCTATAAATACAAATGATGACCAACATTGGTCTTCTGCAAGAGAAGCCGGCAGTATGCTGGGATTGCGATTCCTCTGGCTAATTCATAAAACGTTAGGCCGAAAAGTTTTATCATTCATGTTACTCCCTACGGTTGCTTACTTTGTGGTTTTCCGTGGAGATTCACGCAAAGCATCACAAGAATTTTTACAGAATCATTATCAGCAATATCCAACTGCTTGGAGCCGTAAACCTAAACTTTCAGATACTATTCGTCACTTCCGTCAATTTGCTGAAACCGTAGTAGATAAGCTGTCATCATGGTTTGTAGAGCTTGATTCCGATCTATTTAATATTCATTCGCCTGAAGTTGTAAACACACTTTTAAATGATTCTCGTGGACAATTAATTATTGGTTCTCATTTTGGTAATCTAGAATTCTGTCGTGGCTTTATGCATCGCTATAAAGACAAATCGATCAATGTTCTTTTACATGATAAGCACTCACAAAATTACACCAGAATCATGGCACAACTAAATCCTGATTCACGACTCAATGTTTATCAAGTCGATGAATTCAACATCAATACTATCTTATCTTTTAAAGAAAAAATTGATGCAGGTGAATGGCTTTTCATCGCTGGTGATAGAGTGCCGTTAACGGGTTTAGAGCGAACCGTTAAAGTTGAATTTATGGGAAAAAAAGCCTCTCTCCCAATTGGCCCTTATCTTTTGGCGAAAGCGCTAGATTGCCCTGTAAAACTGATGTTTTCATATCAAGACTACACAGATAAAACGGAACAAGTACAATTTGATGTCGTTGATTTCGCTGATAAAATTATACTTAGCCGAAAAGAAAGACAAAAAGACATTGAAAAGTACGCGCAACGCTTTGCTACCGAACTTGAAAAACAGTGTGCAAAAGCTCCTTTTCAATGGTTTAATTTCTATGATTTCTGGTTAGCTGATGAGATTGTGCCAGATCAAGCAAACGCAATCGCAAGCAAGGAAGCTTCATGAGTGATATCACCGCCAGATTTGAGCCCAAGATTCTAGAGCTAATTCCACATCGTCCACCGATGCTGTTGATTAATAAAATTCTAAGCTTAAGCGATAAAACATCCAGTGCC
>CALFUP010000263.1 GCA_937929875.1 uncultured Cocleimonas sp.
TATAGCGCTTATGTGTCCAAAGATATTGTTCAGGATAGTCTTTAATAAACTCCTCAATAATCTTATTTAATCTTGCGGTATCATGAGTAATATCATCACTAGGAAAATTTTCTAATGGAGCTAGGGCTTTAATTAAATAACCTTTGCGTGGTTCATTTGGGTTCAATAATCTGACTGTGATGCAAGGAATTACTTTGGCTCCCGTCATTTTAGCAAGTCGGCTGGTTCCGGGGTTTGTGGGTGCATCAATTCCAAAAAAAGGTATGAGGAGACTCCCTTTTCCTCGATAGTTTTGGTCAGTTGCGTACCAAGTGGGATAACCGTTTTTTATGCTTTTAATCATGTCCCTTATATTGAGTTTTGGAATAGCCTTGCCATATTTTTTATTTCTTTGAGTAGCAACTAAATATTCAATTAACTTATTTTGATGAGGTCTATAAGTAACGTGCAAAGGCATATGTTGTGCCATCATTCTACCTCCGACTTCTAAACAAGCAAAATGGGTACCTAATAGGATAACTTTATCTTCTTTTAAGGCTTCTTCTACATGCTCTATACCTTCCGCGAATTTTAGATTATTAATAGTAACATCAGAACCCCACCAGCCAAGGGCAGCTTCAAAAGCGCTTTGCCCAAGGTTAATAAAATGTTTGCGATTGAGGGTAATTATTTCTTCAGAATTAAGGTCTGGAAAGGCTATTTCTAGATTGATACAGCTTATTTTACGACGTGAAGGCAAGGTCTTATAAAGCAAAATCCCCAGGCCTTTGCCTAGTGACATTTGCCATTTCCAGGGTAATAAAATTAGCAAACGTAAAATGGCAACACCCAGCCAAGTTGGCCAGTAGCGAGGGTGGAAGTATTCTAATGGCATGAGTATAGATGTAGTGAATAATTAATCTTGTAGGTGATATAAAGTACCACAGTAGGGGCAACGCGCAGAGCCATCCTTACTGTCTTCTATTGCTAAATAAACTTTAGGGTGGGCGCACCATAAAGCTGAAACATTTGTAGGGCAATGTAATGGGAGGTCACTTCGGCTGATTGTCACATCGTTAGTAAGGTTTAGTTTTTTATAATCAGCCTCTCGGTCAGGATTTTGCTTTGATGCCATAAATAGTCCCTTTTTGAATTAGATGGCAGTTTTTTCATTAGTAAAAGTTAGCCAATCTTAGTATTTTTCTACTTTCCCATGAACAACATCAAAATACAATGATTGAAGTGATTGCTCTTGAATGTCATCACTTATGGGATGAATAACAATTTCATTCGTTGGGATTGTCTGTAAATGGAACAAAAAAGGTGGGGGGTGTCAATTTTATTGTTTTTTTAGCGTAGTTTCGAACGAAACTTTATCCAAATAAGCAGAAAATAATTTCTGATAGCGCTTAAGTGAATACTACATAAATAGACCGATTACTTTGAAGCTAACTTAATTTTTTGATTATAAGAAATACCTTCTCTTTTGAGGCGTTTGTATTCGCCAAATACTTTTATAACGTAATTACGTGTTTCTTTAAAAGGAGGAATTCCATTGTATTTTCTTACGTTTCCAGGGCCAGCATTGTAAGCAGCAATGGCTAATTTATAATTTCCATCGAAACGTTTTAGCATTTTAGAAATATATTTTATTCCACCTTGAATGTTGTGCTCTGGATTCCAAGGATCATTGATTCTCAAGCCAAGCGCGGTTTGAGGCATTAATTGCATTAAGCCAATCGCTCCTACGCGTGAATGAGCGCCTTCATTGAAACACGATTCTTGTTTGACAATAGCGTGAATTAGCTCCTCATCTACATCGTAGATTCGAGAATATATTTGGATAGGCTTTTTATATACACTAGCTTGTTTCGTCAAATGGGTATTGTTTCCGCAACCTTTGATAATGCCATTATCTCTACCATTGGCTTTAGCAATGTTGCCTAGGCTCTTTCGTTTTTTTGAATAGCTTTTTCTAGATTTGTTCTTAGATCTTCTATTCTTTGATTTGTACTTTTTCGACGTTTTTTTGGATAGACTGTTTTTATAAGCGCCAGATTTTTTTATTTGGAAAATCTTAACTAATTTATGTCCGTTACCTTTTAATTTTTTCCCTGTAAGAAGAGTCTGTCCATCAGCTGTAATGTATTTATACATAGCCGCTTGTACTTGTGTACTAGTCAGCAATATAGCAAGTAAGAAAAGGGTACGCATAATCAAACGCGATCTTAAAGGGGGCTTATAGTTCATCAATGTAGTCTTATTTTATATTTATTAGTGAGACTGTAATTTAAATTCAAAAGGGTATTTGAATATTAGGATTATTACATAACAATGTCCAAGGGCTTAAGATGAATGGGTTGTTAATTTCAATACATTTTGAATAGGTAGATTATTAATTTAGAATTTTTGGTAAAGCCAGAGTGAATGGATTTATTACAGCATCAAAACTATGTTCATCATTCGCTACCATTTGATAGCTACCATGCATTGATCCAACAGGGGTTTCCATCATAGTGCCGCTAGTATATTCGAAAGATTCGCCCGGTTTTAAATAGGGTTGTTCACCAATCACACCTTTTCCTTTGACTTCTTGGGTACGGTTATTTGCGTCAGTAATAATCCAATGACGGCTCATTAATTTTGCTCCTATATCGCCTTGGTTTTCAATACGTACCGTATAAGCGAAAACAAATCGATTAGCTTCAGGGTTTGATTCAGCTTCGATATACTGTGAATTAACGGTGACTTTAATATTGTAATCTGTTTCATCATTCATAAGTTTGCATATCCGTATTTAAAGTTTGTTGAGAAAAGGGATTTTTTCATAAATTTGAATCTCAACCAATAATAGGACAGAGCCAAAGTATTATCCAATCAATCAGAGATTCCTCAAGGGGCTTCTTATTAAGTCGATAATATTTAAACGTAGAAAAAATGTTTGTAAGTTTCACGAAGATAGTGATGATAGTCAATCTATTGCGGCTATCTTCGAGGAAGTTACAAGCACTTTTAGCCAGTTATAAAATTATTAGACTTGATCAGAGTACCCTTAAATATGTTTTCCTCAGATTATGAGCCAATAGGCTACCTCAATTCATGTTACCAAGAGAAATTTGGAATTCCACGTCAGCCAGGCCTTGTTACTGCGGCTAAATCTCAACTTACTCTTAACGATGAGTTCAATGAAGACAGTGTTAGAGGATTAGAGGGGTTTTCGCATATTTGGCTTCAGTTTGTGTTTCATAAAACTCAAAAGCAAGGATGGAAATCTATGGTCAGGCCACCTCGTCTGGGGGGTAATAAAAAAGTAGGAGTATTTGCTTCTAGATCGACTTTTAGGCCTAATCCAATAGGATTATCCGTAGTTGAGTTACTTAGGATAGAAGTAAGGGGATCTCAAGTTATTTTGCACTTATTAGGTTGTGACCTGTTAAACAAAACGCCAATTCTAGATATTAAACCCTATTTGCCTTACGTAGATGCTATTCCTGATGCAATAGGCGGATTTGCTAAGGAAAAACCTGAATCACTCTTTGACGTTATTTTTACAGATTTAGCAAAATATCAATGTGAGCAAGCTGAAGCTCGTTTAGGTGAGGATATCTCATTATTAATAACTCAAATTTTGGCACTTGACCCATCACCAAGTTACCAAAAAAATACGGCTACTAAGCTAAGAATTTATCGTATGAAGCTCTATGACTTTGACCTAAGCTGGCAATACTGCGAAAATAACAAAATCAAAGTCTTAGCTATCGATTCATAGTAAATATAAGAGTTAAAACAGGGTTAATTTGGGGTCTAGATGTTTTTTTCACGCCACATGCTGCGTATGTTTTTACATATGCTTGCAGTTATTGCTTTTTGTAGCAGTAGCTTAGGAATGGCCGAGTCTAAAAAACAATCATCAAAACCGCAGCCTGCTCGAAATTATTTTGTTGATAATGCAAGTACTACTAAAGCTTCCAGCGATTCCCTTCCAATAACAGTCACTAAATTATTGAAAAAATTAAAAATTCCTAAAGAGAATATCAGTGTTTATATTCGCGATATAAATGATTCGAAGCCTATGCTGCAGCATAATGCAGACAAGCTACGAACTCCTGCTTCAACCATGAAGTTGTTAACTACCTATACTGCATTGAAAGAATTGGGTCCTAATTTTTCTTGGAGAACTGAAGTGTGGTT
>CALFUP010000264.1 GCA_937929875.1 uncultured Cocleimonas sp.
GTGAATGGCCTGCTGGTTCGCATATTCCGTCTGAGAATAAACTCGCTGCTGATTTGAATGTCAGTCGCATGACTATCAACCGACCCTTTCGAGAATTAACGGCTGAAGGAATCTTGAAACGGGTTCATGGTTTAGGCACATTCGTATCTGAAAAGCCCCAACAAGCAAGTTTGGTAGAGCTACGCTCGATATCTGAAGAAATTCAAGCACAGGGTAAAACTCATCGAGCTGAAGTTTTAATCCTGGAAGAAACACCTGCAAATAAGTGCATTGCAGAGCGCATGAGAATTGCCATAGGCACTGTTGTTTTTCACATCGCAGTAACTCACTTTCAAGATGAATTACCCATTCAACTTGAAGAACGTTATGTGAATCCGGAATTAGTACCGGGTTTTATGGAAGTTGATTTTAAGCAAATAACACCCACAGACTATCTGGTTAGCCAAATTAAACCCGATGAACTGGAGCATATTGTACAAGCTATTTTACCTGATGAGCGTCTAGCCGTTCGTTTGGCAATACCTGAAAACGAGCCTTGTCTTCGTCTAAAAAGGCGTACCTGGAAAGGCGGCAAAGTGGTTACTAGTGTTTATTTAGATTACCCAAGTAGCCGTTACGACCTAGGCGCAAGATTTACACCAAATTCACCTATTTAAAGGAAAATGTTATGACTAAAATGACACGTCGGGATACCTCCCGCAAAATTCGTTCACCACGAGGTAGCGAACTTACTTGTAAAAGCTGGCTCACTGAAGCACCTTATCGCATGATTCAGAATAATCTTGATCCCGAGGTAGCAGAGCGCCCAGAAGATCTTGTCGTTTATGGCGGTATTGGTCGTGCGGCGCGTAACTGGGAAAGCTACGATAAAATCCTAGAAACCTTAGAGACTTTAGAAGATGACGAAAGCCTTTGTGTGCAATCAGGTAAGCCTGTAGGCGTATTTAAAACGCATCCAGATGCTCCGCGTGTGCTGATTGCTAACTCAAATCTGGTTCCTGCATGGTCAACATGGGAACACTTCAATGAGTTAGATAAGAAAGACCTGATGATGTACGGCCAGATGACTGCCGGAAGCTGGATCTACATCGGATCACAAGGCATTGTACAGGGAACCTATGAGACATTCGTAGAAGCTGCGCGTCAACATTTTGACGGTGACGCAAAAGGCAAATGGATTCTTACTGCTGGCTTAGGTGGTATGGGCGGTGCGCAACCATTAGCAGCAACCATGGCTGGTTTCTCGATGATTGCGATTGAATGTGATCAGACGCGTATCGCTTTCCGCTTGGGCAATCGTTATCTGGATGTCAGCGCCCCAACGATTGAAGCAGCAATCAAACTAATTGAAGAAGCACATGCTGAAGGTAAAGCAATTTCGGTAGGTGTTTTAGGTAATGCCGCAGATCTACTACCAGAAATGGTTAAAAACGGTATCA
The DNA here is from genome assembly GCA_937929875.1 of uncultured Cocleimonas sp. Classification (GTDB taxonomy): domain Bacteria; phylum Pseudomonadota; class Gammaproteobacteria; order Thiotrichales; family Thiotrichaceae; genus Cocleimonas. The sequence continues at coordinate 1,440 of CALFUP010000264.1, forward strand.
AACCAGATTTGGTCACAGACCAAACTTCGGCACATGATCCTGTTAATGGTTATCTACCTGCTGGCTGGACCGTTGAGCAATGGCGCGAGCAAGCCGAATTAAATCCAACTGCAGTCGCTGAAGCAGCGCGTGATTCGATGGCGGTTCATGTACAAGCGATGCTAGATTTTCATGCCCAAGGTATTCCAACGGTTGATTATGGAAATAATATCCGTCAAGAAGCGAAAGATCGTGGAGTGACTGATGCCTTTGATTTTCCTGGGTTTGTACCCGCTTATATTCGTCCTTTATTCTGTCGTGGTATAGGCCCATTCCGTTGGGTGGCTTTATCGGGTGATCCTGAAGATATTCGTAAAACGGATGCTAAGGTAAAAGAATTGATTCCTGATGATGCTCACCTGCATAACTGGCTAGATATGGCGCAAGAACGTATAGACTTCCAAGGTCTGCCTTCACGTATCTGTTGGATTGGTTTGGGAGATCGTGATCGTATCGGCTTGGCCTTTAACGAAATGGTTAAGTCAGGTGAGCTGAGCGCACCGGTTGTGATTGGTCGTGATCATCTGGATTCTGGTTCAGTAGCTAGTCCTAATCGTGAAACTGAAGCGATGCTGGATGGTTCTGATGCGGTATCGGATTGGGCTTTACTCAATCTATTACTTAGTACCTCTGGTGGAGCAACATGGGTATCATTCCATCATGGTGGCGGTGTTGGTATGGGTTATTCACAGCACGCGGGATTAGTTATTTGTTGTGATGGAACCGATGAAGCAGCGGCACGTATTAAACGTGTATTATGGAATGATCCAGCGGTTGGAGTCATGCGACACGCTGATGCAGGTTATGAGGTTGCCAAAGAATGTGCGCGTGAATTTGGTTTGAACCTTCCTGGTATCGAGCTATAAATCAGCGTAAAAACACGGAAATATAAAACATGTCAATCAGAGAAGTCTTACAAATTGGCCATCCGATTCTCGCAGCACGTGCTGCGGAAGTCGATATTGGAAAAATCAAAACGGCTGAAGTACAAGGTTGGATTGATGACATGATTGATACCATGCGCCATGCAAATGGCGCAGGTATCGCTGCCAATCAAATTGGAATCCCGTATCGTCTGTTTGTGATCGAAGTAGGGGATAATCCCCGTTATCCCTATAAACCGAATATTCCTCTCACTGTAGTGATTAATCCAGAGATAAGGTTTTTAACTGATGAGACTTTCGTCTCTAATGAAGGCTGTTTATCAGTGCCGCAAATGCGCGGCAACGTCGATCGACATGTTGAAATTGCTGTTACTTATTACGACCGCGAAGGAAATAAACAAGCCCACGAAATTAGCGGATACTCTGCTTGTACTTGGCAACACGAATACGATCATTTAGACGGCATTCTATTTCCGCATCGGGTGAAAGATGCTCAATCGTTTTGCTCTTGGCAAGTGTTTCAAGACTTTCAACAGCAGGATTATGCTAAGCATGTTCGTCAACTCGTTGAAGTCTGGGGGAGTTAAGGTATTCCAATCAGATAACTGTCTGTTGTCATTATCTATATTTTATTAAGTGGAGTTTAATCATGAAAATACTATCTAAAGAACAACAGAAACAATTTTGGTCTGATGGTTATTTAGTGGTTGAAAATGTAGTCGATGCCGATGCATTGAAAGCCATGCAGGATGACTTTGCAGAATGGGCAGAAGATAGCCGAAAGCATAACGAACCTTATGGAGAAACGGTCGACGGACGCCCTCGATTTGATATGGACCCTGAACACACAGCCGAAAACCCTACACTTCGCCGAGTCAGCGCGCCTGTTGAAATGTCGCAGGCTTATTATGACGTTATGGCATCAAGTAAAATGACTGATTGTGTCACCGACCTGATTGGCCCAAATGTAAAATTTCATCACTCCAAAATAAACGCCAAACTACCCGGTGGAACCACAGCAGTTAAGTGGCATCAAGACTTTCCTTTTACTCCACATTCTAACGATGATTTGATTACTGCATTATTGATGGTGGACGAAGTCACATTAGAAAACGGACCACTCGAAGTGCTTGCGGGTTCACATACCGGTGAAATTCATGGCTTATGGCATAACGGGATTTTTACGGGTGCTGTCGATGATAAAGTAGCTAAAGCTAGCCAGAAACAAGCATTGGCCTGTGCAGGTCCTGCTGGTTCTGTCTGTTTGATGCATACTCGACTGCTTCACGGCTCAGCCCCTAATCTCAGCAATCATCCAAGAAAACTGTTTATCTGTGTTTATTCAGCCGAAGATGCGATACCAATGTCTAGTAATCCAGTACCTACGAAATATGAAGGTCTGATTGTAAGCGGCGAAAAAACCAATAAAGTACGTTCAATACCTTATGAAATTGAGTTACCGCAAAAGCCAAAAACGACATCGTTTTTTGATCAACAAGCGATGAGTTAGAACAGGGTTAAGGATAGATTTCTCTTCAGATTCCATATGAATGGAGGACGGTATTAGGCGAATTTCCGCAAGGTAAAAACGGGGAAGAGCGAAGTAATATTACAAAAGGGACAATGTCACTAGCTACCCTGATTTGTTATCAGTTTTTGATATATAAAAAGTAGGGGGGTGTCATTTTTTACTGCACAAACGTCACAAAATTGCTTTATATCGTAGTGACGCAATATCTTGCTCATTTGAAAATTATGAGCGTGCTTGTTTGGTTTACCCATGAAACCATTTATTCGTTAAAGTAAAATTATATTTATTCCACATTACTTTCTTGAGCAACTCGATTTATCCATTCACGAAATCCCGATTGCTCTTTCATTTGCGCTACTAATTGCTTCGCTGCCGTCTTTCCTGCTTCTGAGTCACTTTTGAAATGCACGCCACCAATTTCTCGATTTGTGCTTATTTTTTTGGCAACTGTTATTAAATCTGTTCGTCGGTTCGGGAAGACTTCCGCCAACGCCAGTGCCAATGAGTATGATTGAGTGGCATGACCACTGGGATAAGACGGGTGATTGGGTGGAGCAATGGTTGCTTTGATTTCTGGATAATAATGATAAGGGCGTGCGCGATTAAAGTGATTTTTGAAATAAAACACGACTATTGTCGAGTCCTTAAAAACCTTAGTCATAAATTCAGCCATTTTTGGATGTTTTGTTGGGCTCGCATTTAATACGGTGTAGAACTTTTCAAATATTCCGTCTAGCGCTATCTCGCGGTCAATATCAGCCTGATGCGTTACACGTAATGGCCGAAGTCCTTTCATGGCTTCAATTTCTTTCGCGGTGTCTGCGAGGTTGGGTGGCTTTGGAATAATGATCGATTGCTTCCAATCGTTTCTCGCCCATATCGGTTGTTGCAATAAATAGTTTTTATATTCGGGGTTCCAAGCGGCGTTTGGATAACTTATTTCTTTGTCTAGGGTAATCACAGAGTTTGCTTGCTTAGAAGCGATGAAGCTATTGTTTTCTAATGGGGCTTTTCCTGAATTTGATGAACAAGCGGCGATTAACAAAGTTGCTATAAGTAATAAATAATTTACTGGTCGACTTAACATTACTGTTCCTTTATTCATATTAAAAGCGCTAAAAAGTGGGGGGGTGTCATTTTAAATGATTAAATAGCCATAAATATTCGAGCAAGTGGGAATAGTATTCTGATGCATTTGTTAAAGCTTCTCCTCTTCGCTATTTGAAAACTAAGCTTTAATCATCTGCATAAAGCTGAATGCGTTTACTTTTGCTGATGAGCTAGCCTCTTGCATACTCTTCTTTAGCTGCATCAACTGGCTGAGATGTTACTTCTTATCTTAAGTAGTCTGCTCACAAAATATTATTATAAGGAAGCCATGATTTTTTGATACAAAAACACACAAGATACAAATATTAAATAAATTTTGGTTTGTCAGTAGTCAGAATTACAATATTACTTCATCGCCTAATACTTGTATGTTGGAGAGGAAATACTGAT
>CALFUP010000265.1 GCA_937929875.1 uncultured Cocleimonas sp.
TAATCAGTTGACAGAGTTACCCTCATCAATGAAAAACTGTCGTGAATTGGCACTAGTTCGACTTTCCGCTAATAAGCTAACAGCCTTTCCAGATTTTTTATTGCAACTACCAAAACTCGCATGGATCGCCTTTGCAGGAAATCCTTTTAACCAAACGTTTAACCTAGAAAGCGACTTACCCTTAGTGAGCTTTGATGACCTTGAATGCCATGAAGTATTAGGCCAAGGAGCATCTGGGGTAATTTCTCGTGCAACATGGCTTAACGCTCAACACGAGTTAAATGATTCAAATCAGTCTGTAGCAGTAAAAGTATACAAGGGCGCAGTAACCAGTGACGGTTATGCCAATGACGAACTAGGTGCTTGTGTTAGCGCTGGCAGTCATCCAAACTTAGTTGAAGTGATAGCCAAAGTCGAAAAAGATACACAATTAGGGCTAGTGATGGCTCTGATAGAACCTGAGTTTACTAATCTAGGAAAACCACCCACCTTACAAAGTTGTACGCGTGATCACTTTGAAGATGATTTCACTGTAACGGTTACTGCTGTGTTTAACATTGTTAAAAGCATCTCAAGCGTTATGCAGCATCTATTAGAAAAGGGTATCTCTCACGGTGACTTATATGCGCATAATATTTTGGTGGCTAATTTAACAACTACTGATACAAAAACCTTATTTACTGACTTTGGCGCAGCTTCAAATTATGCGTCACTTTCCCTTAGTCAAGCTAACGCGCTCCAGAGTATTGAAGTTCGTGCCTTCGGCTGTCTTGTAGATGACTTATTGAGTTGTTGCCTCAATAGTGAAAGCTATACCAAAGACAACCTTAATTTATACGAGTCTTTGATCCTGTTAAAAGACCAATGTATGCAAGCGGATGGGTCTACTCGACCTACCTTTTTACAAATTAATGCAGAATTAGATTCAATATCGTAGATTGAATGTGCAGTCGATGTAAACTGTAACACTGATTTCTTCTAACAAATACGCCCACTATTTAGTTATTTCGTAGACTAATATTAAAGTGACAATAATTGATTTTAAAATGACACCCCCCTACTTTTTACACCTTTCTTATTGGTACTATTCTAGCTATGCAACGCAAAATAACAGCTTATCACCTAGACGAATGTAATGACTGGGTAGCCGAATTAGAATGTCATCACGGTCAACATGTTCGTCATAATCCTCCATTCATTAATCGCCCTTGGGTAATGACAGAGCAAGGGCGAAACAGTAAGTTGGGAGAATGCTTAGAATGCAAAAAATGTGACGAAGGAGCGCTAGAAGATATTTGGGATTAGCATGGAATCGACACTCTTAAAAAATCAGCTCATTTTGATATTAAAGACTTACTCATAAATTTGATATTTAACAAGTACTTTAATCTACCAAGCACCTTGCTCAGCGGAATAAATGCATGCGTGAGCAAGTAATTTTTTTGATGCAGTAATTAGCTAATTTTTGTGAAGCATAAGATCAACGACTATGCGAGGTGAAACTATTTATTCTAGTTTTTTGCCTACTATATGCTTACTATAGCCTTCAATATTACAAAATAAGGCGTAGCGATGAATAACACAGCAGTAATCGATCACATTGTGGCTTGGATGAAAGACTATGTTGGGCAATCTCACACAAAAGGGTTTGTTGTTGGGGTGTCTGGCGGAATTGACTCAGCCCTTACTTCAACACTGGCCGCTAAAACTGGCTTACCGACATTATGCTTGGAAATGCCAATCCACCAGCCTAGCTCACAAGTGACCCGCGCCCGTGAACACATCGCTCAACTAGAAGCGAAATATCCCAATGTTTCCTCAATAGAAACTGACTTAACGCCCGTCTTTGAGCAATTTATTGCAAGTCTGCCAGCGGTCGATAATGAGGATGACCGCTTCTTGTCCTTAGCGAATGCGCGAGCACGTTTACGCATGACCACCCTGTATTACTTTGCCGGATTACATAACTACATCGTCGCGGGAACGGGAAATAAGGTTGAAGATTTTGGTGTTGGCTTTTATACCAAATATGGTGATGGTGGCGTAGATATTAGCCCCATTGCTGACTTGATGAAAACTGAAGTATTTTCCTTGACGAAAACCTTAGGTGTAATTGAAGCAATTCAGGTCGCTAAACCAACCGATGGGCTTTGGGATGATGATCGATCAGACGAAGATCAAATTGGCGCTACATATCCAGAACTTGAGTGGGCCATGGAATATCTTGAAGCCGAACAAACAGAAGCTTCACTGAGTGAGCGTGAAGAAGAAGTTTTGGCAATTTATACGCGCCTAAATCGAGCTAATCAGCATAAAATGAATCCGATACCAGTGTGTGAAATTCCAACTGCTTTAAAAGCTTAATACAAATCAAGACAGCTGTTTGATGCTATTAATTCAATCGGCACTACTGGCTTTTTTATGCTGCCCAGATTTTTCCAGGAATATCCAAAGGGTTACCAAAATATCCATTGTGTCTGATGCTTAAAGCTCAGCTAAAACTCTCACATGCTCTGATGTCGCACGACCTAACGAAACCAAGTCATATCCACCTTCTAACATTGAAATCACTCTCCCCTGTGCAAACTCATCTGCTATCTTACAAATTTCTTGCGTTGCCCAAACGTAGTCCGCATCCATTAGATTAAAACCACCCATATTGTCTTCTGCATGTCCATCAAAGCCCGCGGAGATAAAAACCATCTCAGGTTTAAATTCCCTTAATTCTGGTAGCCACTGAGATTTAACAGCCGCTCGGAATAAATCCCCACCAGTACCTGCTGCTAATGGCACATTAACCACTTTTGATTTAATCGATTTGCCTGCAAAACCAGGGTAATAAGGGTGTTGATAGGTGGAACAGAATATTACTTGAGACTCTTCAGCCTTGAGTTGCGACACGATATCTTCCGTGCCATTACCATGATGCACATCAAAATCGACTATTGCGATGCGTTGTAATTGATGTTTCTCTAGTGCGTGCATTGCAGCAACGGCAATGCTGTTAAAAAAACAAAATCCCATCGCTTTGCCATGTTCCGCATGATGACCTGGTGGCCTAACATTGCAAAATGCGCGTTTTACCTGTTCGGACATCACCAGATCAGTCGCTAATATTCCTGCTCCTGCGGCGCGTAACGCTGCTTCAAGCGTATGTGGATTCATTGCAGTATCTGGGTCGAGTTGTTGAATGCCTGAACTGGGTGATTGCTCAAAAATGCTAGCTACAAATGCTTTATCGTGCGCGCGCTCTAGTTGTTCTTTACTCGCTTCAGGAGCATCATAATTTTTCAGATTATGCATTATGCCCGTTGACTTTAACTGATCCTCAATTGCCGTTATTCTTTGAGGACATTCAGGGTGCTGTGTGGACATCTCATGCAATAAACAGGCAGGATGTGAAATGTATGCAATAGACATATTTGAACCTTCTTAAAATTAAGCAATCCGATAAACGAGCATTCGCTCTATAAAACTAATGATTATGTTATAATTGCCATTATATAACGACTAAATTGAACTCTATATTACACCTATGCCTATTATCAATAGTGAATTTAAACCCGCGTGGTGGTTAAAAAACCCACATTTACAATCCATCTGGGGCACTGCATTCAAACATAAACCTGAAATCGAATTGCAGCCACAGCGTATCGAACTGGAAGATGGTGATTTCATTGATGTGCTTAAAACACTAAACATAAAAAACAAACCTATCGTATTGATTTTGCATGGCTTAGAAGGCTCTATTGAATCTCACTATGCTAAACCTTTAATTCATCAATTAGATGCCGCGGGCTATGGCGTTTATTTTATGCATTTTCGCAGTTGTAGTGGTGAACTGAATAGACTTCCTCGTGGTTATTCGAGCGACGACTCAGAAGATATTCAAGCCGTTGTAGACTCAATAAAATCTCATCATCATCGTACCCCGTTCGCTGTGGTTGGGTTCTCTTTAGGTGGTAGCGTCGCCTTAAAATGGCTGGGAGAGAAAGCCGACGATGCTGATACCCAAGTTGGTATCGCCGTATCTGTTCCTTTTAAACTTCGAGATACCGCTATCAAACTTGAAAAAGGGTTTTCTCGTGTTTATCAATATTATTTAGTCAGTACCTGCCAACGTAAATATAAAGAGAAAGAGGAAATTCTTTCCTCTCCTTTGGAAGTGAATGTAAAAAAACTAAATACTTTCTACCGCTTTGACGAAAATATTACAGCACCGTTACATGGTTTTAAAAGCGCTGAAGACTACTATGAAAAATGTAGTAGTCGACAGTTTTTAAAATCGATAAGTAAACCTACCTTAATTCTTCATGCTAAAGATGATCCCTTTATGTGGGATCATACGGCTCCCGAAGAACATGAATTATCGAAAGATGTTCAATTAGAATTAACCGAACAAGGCGGGCACGTTGGTTTTGTTAGTGGTAAATACCCCTGGAAAAGCGAATATTGGCTGGATCAGCGCATCTTGCAATGGCTTCAGGAACAACGGATAAAGTTATTAAATTAATAATAAAAATAAATTCTATTTTCAATAAATTATTTAAATTTAAAACCCTCAGTTAAGTATAGATTCATACAAGAAATGATTAAATGATTGTGTGCAAAATTTGTATATTTTTTGCACAATATCGTTCTAGCCCTAAATAATAAAACTCAAATGAGTTAGGCCGGAACAGCATCAATAATTTAAAAATTGAAAATAATGATGACTGCTATTTCTAACATGCCTATATCTAATTTTAATGAATCACGTAAACGTGGTTTGTTATTAGTGTGCGTGTTTTTATTTCCAATAATATTTACTTCAATCCTGTTTACTTTAGTTGCTTTAATTAGTGATATCGACTTTAAAGTGATCAGTCACAAAACACAATATGCAACTATTACTTCACCCAAAAATCAATCCACGGTTAATAAAAAGTTTGAAATTTCGGGTGTATTAAAAGCACCTTTAAACGGCCGTACATACTATCTTGTTGAGCTACGAAATAAGCTTTACTGGCCTAAATTTGATTTGGGAAGTAAAGAATCACAATGGAGTAAACAACTAACTCACAGAGCGGCCAAAAACAAATATTCGTCATACCAAGTGGTGATGGCTGATTCATCCTTAAAAAAGACTTTTGACGATTGGTTTAAAATATCAAGAAAGACAGGGAAATATCCAGGTATCGCAAAGTTATCGATAGATAATATTGTGGCAAACATTCGAGTAAAAACGCAATGAGCGCCGTTAGAATGAATTGGCTGGATATTGCTAGGCTATCGGCTGCCTTTAGCATTATCGGGATTCATACAACGACTGATTCTCAAGGAAAGGCCTTCTTTAATTACGAAGTGCCTGAAAGAATATTTCCTGTATTAATGAGAACCACGGCCGAGTTAGCCAGTACAGAATTTTTTATCTTATTGTCATTATTCTTATTAGCGTTTAAGTTAGAAAGAAGACCTATGCCCTATATCGCGACCATGAAACAACAGGTCCGCAGACTATTAGTGCCATTCGCATTTTGGACAATTTTCTATGCGTTTTTTGTTTTAATTAAGGCGAATGCATTTGGTTATTTCGAGCCTATGTTTACTAGGCTTGCTTCCCCTTCGACATGGATTGATTTCTTCCTTCTGGGTAAGTCTCAATACCATATGCACTTTATTCCCACTATATTCCTAATATTTTTATTTCATCCTATCTTTAAACTTGCCTTAAAAATGCCTTTATTGGGTTTGCTTGTAGTGCCTTTTCTCATTTTTAATTTGACTATGAGCTCATGGGTTTGGGGGAACATCTCTGACAGATCGACTTTAGATTATTTAGTTCGAATAATTAAAGTACTCGGATATGTAGGCTATGGTTTTGCGGCATACAGCATTCTAGGTCTTTGGCAAAAGAATCTTGATGAAGATCTTTCTAAGAAGGTTTTCAGTTTTGGACTATTAGTGATTAGCTTGTTATTTATTATCAAACTCACCCATGCCGCACAAAGCATCGAAGTAGGATCATACATTCCAAAAATAGGATCAATCTACTACGCACATGGCTTATTACCTATGTGTCTGCTTCTTATTTTCTTAGGAACACAACACTTTAATTGGCCAGAAAAAGTAAGCAATTGGTCAAAATTTACCTTTGGCACCTATCTTATCCATCCTGCTGTTATAGATATTATTGATATTTTAATTGTTAATAATACTCTGGCGCCTTATCAATTAGTCATATTCAAATATGCCACAACCTTGGCAACTGTTTTGTTGATATCAATTGGAATTAGCAAAATTCCATTGCTTGCTTGGACGATAGGTCTAGGACCATTACCTTTTGAGAAGGTAAAAACTAAAAAAACACTTACACATGACGAAGAGATTAATAAAGAAAATGTTTCAGCTCCAAATTCAAAAGAGGCAGTCAGAATATAATGTTAAGTAAAATTTTATTAGTCGCTATATTCATTTTACTTTCTTGGAATTCATTCCAATTGTCGAAAAGTAATCAGTTTCTACGTTCAGAAATTAAACAACTGGCTGCGAATGATGAATCAGTTGATGACTATTTGACTGTGACTAAATCACTTATTGAAAACCACTCTAAAACTCTAGAAAAACAAGCTAAGGTATCTCTTAAGAACAATGAAGTCTTAAATAAACTCGTAACTAACGATAGTTCGACAAAAACACTTGCTAGCCTAAAAGCATCTCTAGATAAGATGAATTCCTCTTTAAGCAAACAATTAAAATCTATTGAGAGTAAGACTAATTCTTCGATTAGCAAACAGTTTACGTTAACTGAAACCAATAAAAAGGCAATTCAAGAAATTAAGAAGACAACTTATAAAGTTTCAGACCAGATAAAAAAATTATCTAGTGATTTTGCAAAAAATTCAGGAAAATTAAATTCGTTAAATGTATGTAGAAACATTGAAACAACTGTCATTAATAGACAAACACCAACAAAAAAAGTAATTACCAAGCTAAATACTAAAGCGGTTGATACAAAGATAGTTTCAGGAACGATAGTAAAAAAAGAAGTTATCTCAAAACCAAAACCCGCTACTAAAACAGTGAATGCCCCAACTCAAGATAATCCATTTTATAAAATGGCTATTACGTTCCAAAAAACCAAAGATTTACACAGTAAAAAAGAGTTAAAAAAAGCATTAGAGCAACTTTCAAAGCTTAAATCTGAAGTGTGGAAAAGCAGAAAAGTTGAGAACATTCCAACAAAACTTGTTATGTCAATCTTGTCTTCGATAGATATTACTAAATCTAAATGGAGTTCAAAAGATTTGACTTATAACTTAGATAATGTCGAAAAGAAAATTATCGAGCTCTTCTTTAAACTAGGTGTTTCTAAATGAGTACCGTTAACGAAAATAAGAATCAATCAGAGAAAACGAGTGAATTTAAAGTTTGGTTGATTGCCATTTTAATCGGCTGTTTACTAGCGACGTTTGTATTACTGTTTAACTCTAATACAATTAATAAGTCTAGTGTTAAATCAGTTTCAAATTCTGATAAAAACAATACATCGATGCATTCAGATGATAATCCACTCACTATGTTAAAAGACGCTAAAAAGAAAACCTCTGCATGTACCTTTGCTAAACAAACACAACAATGTTTTATGGCAAAAGAACAGATATGTGAATCCGACTTAGAAATTGCAAAAATTGCCTGGAAGTATTTTGAAAATAACTATCAGGATAAAACAGGCTTATTTAATGCGGCGAATAATTATCCCTCGACTACCATGTGGGATACAGGTTCTGCGCTTGCTGCAACACTAGCTGCAGAGGATTTTGGGCTGATTTCTAAAAAAGAATTTGATAACAAAATAACTGCGCTAATCAAAACACTTGTTAAATTGAAATTATTTGATGGTGAAGCACCTAATAAAGTTTACAACACCAAAAGTACAGAAATGGTGACTTATGGAAACAAAGTAACACCCGATGGGATTGGCGTTTCAGTCCTAGATTTAGCTCGCTTAGTTTCATGGTTGAATACACTCACTTGTAAACATCCTAAATTCAAACATCAGGTTAAATTAGCTTTAGACCGATGGGATTTTGAGCGATTAATTAAAGATGGTCGGATGCACAGTATCAAGCGTTATCCAGATACTGGTAAAACAAAGTCATTCCAAGAAGGACGCTTGGGCTATGAGCAATATGCCGGAAAAATCCTACAACGCGAAGGTCATGCCTTACCTATTTCATCAACTTATGATAATGAAAATAGAAAAGATGTTGATATCCTAGGGGTAACTGTAGCAACGGATAATCGTACTCCTGAAGAATATCATTCAAGTAATTCTGTAGTGACAGAATCCTATCTGATGGATGCTATAGAAAACGGTTATGATGACGAAAATCGTCCAATTATTGATAATATTTATCAAGTTCAAAAAAAGCGCTGGCAAGAAACAGGCATCGTAACGGCCGTATCTGAAGATAACATCAACAGAAAACCTTATTTCATTTACAACACAATTTTTTCAGGTGGTAAAACTTGGGTGGCTAAAACATCTAAAGGTGAAATTCTTAATCAACATAAAACTATTTCTAATAAAGCTGCAATTGCAATGGCGATCCTTTATCCAGAAGACGAATACAGCGCTGTTTTAGTGGATAAAGTAAGAAATGCGTATGACCCTAATAAAGGTTGGTATTCAGGTACCTATGAAAATGGGGATGGCTATAACTCAACCACTACAGCAAACACAAATGGAGTTATTTTGAGTGCTCTACTCTACAAGAAATATGGATCAACTTATCAAGTGTGTGATAAATGCCAAACAAAAGAAAAAGTGGCAGATAAAATAGCTATGCAATGTGAGGTCACTAAATGAAAACAAGCTTAAAGAATTATGGAAAAGTTATTTTAGCTGGAATTTGTCTAGTTGTTTTAACTGCCCCCACAATGGCAACAGAACTCAATTTAGAAACTCCAAAAAAACCTCTTAAAATAGATAAAAAATATAGCTTAGGAGGACAACTAACCTTAAAAGATTCTGTAGATGGAGGAAAACCCTATTTTAGTGCAAGTGCCACTTGGAAGCCTGATTCTAAAAATTATTGGTTTATAAAAGGAACAGCAAGACATAATTTTGAAAAAAATAATGAAGGTTTTAGATATTCATGGGGCTTAGGTTATGACGACTGGCACACCGGTACTTGGACCGTTCAATTAAACAACTATGAAGCATTAAAACCCGGCGATGGTTTAAAGATAAAAAAAGCAATCGCAAGTGTCGGTTATAAACTAGATTCCGATTTTCTTAAAAAGCATAAATTAAGTTCAACCATTACCTTGAGTAAGCAAATAGAAGGCGATCCAAAATTATCAACATCGTTACAATGGGCGCCCAAAAAATATTGGTTTATTAAGGGCATTTTGGTTGCCCCATTAGAAGGAGGCGACCTGAAATATAATTATCTATTTGGTTATGATGATTGGCATCCTAAATCTTGGGGTTTTGAATACAGTAATTACGAATCGAATCCCTTAGGAGAAACAAACTTTAGAAAGGGCAGATTTGCACTCACTTATAAATGGAAATTTAAGTAAAAAAATGACACCCCCCTACTTTATGGGGAATATACACAATAGAACTAAGAGCAATTTTACTAATGTTAACTAACAATAATAAATACAACAATCATTTTGCCAATATATGTTCTTTAACAAGTGCATACTCAGAGACTAATTTTTGGTGTGAAATATTAAGTTCGGCCTCGTTAAATATCTCAAAGTTTTCAATATTAATTAATATTTCTACTAAGCCAAGAGCTCCAAATGTTTTAGCACTGGACTTTAACTTATGAGCAATGCCTCGAATTTCGTCAGCATTATTTGCGCTTATTTGAACTTTCATAGACTCGATAGATGAATCAGTCTCATGAAAAAATACATCCATTATCTCAGGAAAAACCTCATCCATTGAATCTGAAAGGGTATCAAAAATAGTATCGTCAAAATTGAGAGGCATACTTTATTCCTATTAGTTTAATTTCTTTGTTTATCATTGAGTTATTTTAATATCAAGTAAAAAATGCTATAATATATTACATACAAAATATAATAAAAATTTATAAAATGAATATACTCGTCGTAGATGATTCGTCAGAAATTAGACTAATTATCAAACATTATCTACTAAAATTTAAACATACGGTCGATCTTGCCATCGATGGAGATGATGCATGGGAGAAAATAAATAAAAATGAATATCAAGTCATCATTAGTGACTGGAAAATGCCAAACCTTAATGGTTTAGAATTATGTGAAAAAATCAGAAATCATAACTTTGATCGCTATTTATATTTTATTCTTTTAACGGGTATGTCGGGTAAACATAACACTCTCGATGCCATAAAAGCAGGTGTAGATGATTTTGTAAGTAAACCAGTTGAATCAGATGAATTAGAAATTCGATTACGGTCTGCAACACGAGTATTAGAACTTGAGTCCTCTTTAGAACGTAAAAATAAAGTACTAAAAAAGATCAATGTTCAACTTGAAACTGACTTAGCTAATGCTACAGAAACTCAACTCTGTTTATTACCCTCATTTTTAAATAATGACAATATTAAATCCGCCTGGTTTTATCAACCTGCAGTTTTTGTAGGTGGTGACACCTTTAATTATTTCTCTCCATCACCTGATTTTTTAGTTTTTTTCAATTTAGATGTTTCTGGTCATGGTATTTCTTCAGCAATGTTATCCATGTTTTTACAATCCACGCTAGGTCTGAAAAGAAGTTTATATGGTGGATCAATAAATAGAGAAAGTGCCTATAACTTACCTGAAGTGTTTGCTAATAATTTAAATGAAATGCTGTTGGAAATATCATCAGACCATTACATTACAATGGTTTTTGGGATTGTAGATTTCAAACAAAAAGAGCTACATTATGT
>CALFUP010000266.1 GCA_937929875.1 uncultured Cocleimonas sp.
GGGCCGTGTTCCTCTAGCTGATATTCGATCCGGTAAAATTCGTGAAGAAGATTGGCCTCGCATTGGCATGGCGGTTAAAACATTCGGTGAGAGTAAAATTTTCATCGATGATAGTGCGGCCCTATCTCCCACTGAAATGCGTGCAAAAGCGCGTCGTTTGCATCGCGAACATGGCTCAATTGGCTGTATCGTGATTGACTATATTCAGTTAATGCAAACAGGCAGTGGCAAATCAGATAACCGTGCGGCGGAAGTTTCGGAGATATCACGCTCTTTAAAAGCATTGGCTAAAGAAATGGAATGCCCCGTAATTGCCTTATCTCAGTTAAATCGTAGTTTGGAGCAACGCCCAAACAAACGTCCCATCATGTCTGATTTACGTGAATCAGGCGCAATTGAGCAGGATGCGGATGTCATCATGTTCATCTATCGCGATGAGGTATACAACCCTGACGAACAAGACAATAAAGGTCGTGCCGAGGTAATCATCGGCAAACAAAGAAACGGCTCTATCGGCAAAGTAAATTTAACGTTTACGGGTAAGTACGTTCGTTTTGATAACTATATGCCAGATATCTATGCGCCAGAACACTAGTTACTGCTACTTATTACACTAAAATATAAGTCGCATCGTCATCAATAGCAGTAAAAACTCCTGTTTAACTTTAAAAAATTACGCCTATTTTCCGTAAAGCTGAATATTTCAGCGGTTTGTTTCTGTACAAATCTATAGTTATTACTAAACTTAGTAATATTTATATCAGCTGTGAAATTTTATTATGAGACGTTCCGCTCGCATCATTGTCCATCCTGAAGCTATTCAACATAATCTCAATGTGGCTAAAGAATTAGCACCAAATTCAAAGTTACAATCAGTAATAAAAGCCAACGCTTATGGTCATGGCTCGGCTGATACTGCCGGAATTGTGTATGAAATGACTGATGAATTTGCCGTTTCTTGTGTTCCTGAGGCAGTGGTTCTCCGCGATGCTAGTATTGATAAACCGATTAATATCTTGCAAGGTTTTCAAAATGATCGGGACCTACGTATTGCCGAGCAGCTAAAACTACGCCTAACGGTACATGATGATTATCAACTTAGCCTATTAGATAACTATTCAAGCCGCTCTGGCTATCGTTTTGATTTAAATATAAAAATTGATTCTGGCATGCATCGCTTAGGATTCCAGCCAGAACGTGCTGAATCCTTATATAAAAAACTCAAGGCACATTCACAGGTTAACCCTGATACGTTAATTATGATGACTCACTTCTCCTCAGCAGATGAGTTAGATAACGACTGTACTAGCAAACAAATCGATATTTTCCAAAAAGCTTGTGCAAATATCAATGCACCACAGAGTATTGCTAATTCTGCTGGTGTGCTTGGATGGCAAGGTAGCCATGCAGATTGGATACGTCCAGGTATTTTACTTTACGGTAGCTCACCTTTTGAGACTAAAACACGTGACGAGCTGGGACTAAAAGCAGCAATGACTTTTGAAGCGCCAGTCATTAGTGTTCATAATTTAAAAAAAGGAGATAGCATTGGCTATGCCGCAACCTGGACTTGCCCCAAAGACATGCGAGTAGCATTGGTCGCATGCGGTTACGCTGATGGCTATCCGCGCCATGTCAGTAGCGGCACTCCTGTATGGTTAAACGGAGAAGAAACTCGTTTATTAGGGCGTGTTTCGATGGATATGATAGTCGTTGGTGCCGAGGGATACGATGAACACCCGGTTAAAGTGGGAGATATTGCTGAATTATGGGGGAAGAATCTCAGTACCGATAGAGTAGCCGCTGCTGGTGAAACTATCGCCTACGAACTACTTTGTAATGCTGGAAATATAAGGGCTTAATAATATCGATATTTTGTCGGATCACCGATTTGGAATCAACTAAACTAAATTAGCCAAGCTTAGATAATTAATGATGGTAATGCAGTATAAAATGACACCCCCCTACTTTTTGAAGATATTATTTTTAGATACTAGCCACTGCCCTATTTCAGCTTTCGCAAATATGCGTTTCCACCCAGCTGCTTCATTTGCTTAAGAATCCATCGTTGACGTTTTCTTAATGATGGACGTGGATCATTGACATTTGATACGGCAGGTCTCGGTAACACTGCTGCTAACAAAGCCGCCTCTTCTATCGTTAATTCTTCAGGGATTTTATCAAATAGCTCTTTACTAGCAGCTTTAATGCCAAAAATGGCATCACCAAACTGCGCGATATTTAAATACACTTCTAATATACGCTGCTTCGGCCAAGCCACTTCTATACCAACACTCATAGCGGCTTCAATCGCTTTTCGTAGGTAACTTCTTCCATTCCATAAAAATAGATTTTTTGCTGTTTGTTGAGTTATGGTACTTGCTCCTCTTGGTTTCTTTTTCTTATTATATTGCGCAAAGGCTTTTTTTAACTCGACCATGTCGACTCCCCAATGCTGCGGAAATCGTTGATCTTCAGCTGCAATAACAGCTAATGCTACATGAGTTGGAATACCGTCCCAATCCTGCCATTCATACGATGCTTTCGAATAAATTTTAGGAAATTCATTAGCGAGTGAATTTTGTTGATATATAAAAGCAGAACTCGGTACTGGAACCCAGCGATAAACCAATAAAAGAATAAAATATAATAGAACGACAATCATTATTGCTTGTATCAATAATCGAGCGATACGAAAAAATAATTTCTTAAACCCTCCTTTTTTATTGTTTTCAGGTTCAGGTTTATAGCTATGGTTCTCGATTGTTGGCAAAATGATCCTTTATTCTTTTAGGGATTTTTAATTAGATATTATTTGGTTTGAGTTTGATCTTACACACTCTCATCATAATCGAATCTAAGTATAAATACAGATGCAGATACATATCCACTCAGAAATATCGCAGATTGATGGAGATCAATGGAATGGTTTAGTTACTGATAATAATCCATTTATGCGTCATGAGTTTTTGTTAGCTCTAGAAAATAATCAATGTGCTAGCCCTGAATTTGGTTGGCATCCCTGCCATATCGGTATTTTTGAAGATGCTGTTGAAGATGCATCCGATAAGCAAGATGCTAAATTAATAGCAGCAATGCCATTGTATGCAAAAACGAACTCTTATGGTGAGTTCGTTTTCGATCACGCTTGGTCTGAGGCGTATCATCGTAATCAATTAGAATACTTTCCTAAATTGGTATCTTCAATCCCCTATACTCCTGCAAGTGGCCAACGTTTACTTTGCGAAAGAAATCGACGGGATGAGCTTTATCCAGTAATGCTTCAAACCATCCAACAGTTTTGCCAAGAACAGAAATACAGTGGTTTTCATTGTCTGTTTCCTAACGGCGATGAGCAAGATTGGCTCGAAAATAATGGCTTAATGGCTCGACATGACTGCCAATTCCATTGGCATAATAAAGATTACAGCTGTTTCGAGGACTTCTTAGACAAGCTAGATAAGAAAAAACGAAAAAATGTTCGTCAGGAGCGCCGTAGAGTTGAGCAACAAGAAATAAATATACGTGTTTTAGATGGTCATACTGCAAGCACTAAAGATTGGAAAGATTTTGCCCATTTTTATCAAATCACTTTTATGGAGAAATATGGAACAGCGACTTTAAATGAAGGTTTTTTTAAAGAAGTCGCAGAAAAGCTTCCAGATCAAATAGTCTTAGTGTTAGCAGATACAGTATCTTCAGAAAATGGTCCAGCTGAATGTATCGCAGGATCATTAATGTATCGTAGCGACACCATTTTATATGGAAGACATTGGGGGTGCAGTCAACAGGTTGATAAACTACATTTTGAAGCTTGTTATTATCAAGGTATCGAATATTGTATTGCCAATAAACTGCAGCATTTTGAACCTGGCGCACAAGGTCAGCATAAAATTGCACGAGGCTTCGTCCCTACCCTAACGCGTTCAAGTCATTGGTTGAACAATTCGCCATTTCAGGAATCAGTTGACAATTTCATTAAGCATGAGCGTCATAATATAGAAGCGTATATAAAGTCATTGAAGTCACCTTATAAAGATGAACAATTAACCCATGATAAGGAGCTTGAGCAATGAAACCCTTCGCCGAATCATGCGTTCAAAACCAAGCTGAAATATGTAATGTGCTGGATACATTATTAACAGAAAAAAAACATGTATTAGAAATCGGTAGCGGTACAGGACAACACGCCGTTTACTTTGCCAAACAATTACCACATTTGCTATGGCAAACCAGCGATCAAGAACAATATCATCAAGGTATTAATTTATGGCTTGATGAAGCGGGTCTCGATAATATCATTGCACCAATTAAACTTGATGTCAGTAAAGACAGCTGGCCCCAACCAAACCCTACAAGAATCATAGATGTTCTTTTCTCGGCGAATGTAGTTCATATTATGGCTTGGGATAAGGTCATAGATTACTTTAACTTTGGTGCAAAGTTACTTCAAAAAGATGGACTATTCATCCTTTATGGGCCTTTCAACTATAACGGTAATTACACCAGCGAAAGCAATGCAAATTTTGATTTATGGTTGAAATCCCGAGACTCTGAAAGTGGCATCAGAGATTTTGAAGCATTAGATCAGTTGGCCAATCAGAATAATTTGTTTCTTAAACATGACATTGAAATGGCCGCTAACAACCGAATTTTGTGTTGGGCGAAAGCCTAAACAATGCACTCTCCTCATACCGAGTTATTGAGTCAATTTAAACATAGAGTAGTGAGAGATTTGGCGTGGGTAATTGCCAGTCCGCCGCTAGTCTCAGGTGATATCGATGATGTGAATTGGTGGAACTATGAAGATTGCTTGTCTGAGTTCAATGACTGCTTAACCGAATTAAAGAAACTGGATCTGCAACCAGAACCTTTAATTGAACATATTGCTAACTTAAAAAACAAGAAACTAGGTTCAGTGTTTGAAGGCTTAATAAGTTTTTGGTTAAGCATCAGCCCTAACTTCCAAGAAAAAATAAACAACCTGCAAATTATTGAGGACAAACATACTTATGGAGAGCTTGATTTCATAATCGAAGAAATCTCATCGGGAAAAATTATCCATCTCGAAGTCGCTGTGAAATTTTATTTAGGAAGCGATCCTTTGACAGATGCCTATCGCTGGTTTGGTACAACCACTAAGGATCAACTGGGTAAGAAGATAGATCACTTGAGAACTCATCAAACTCAGTTAACAAAGAAATATCCTAATCAATTAAAACAATACTTTACAAGAACAATCGATGAAAGACATTGTATTGTAAAAGGAAGACTTTTTTATCCAGAAAACTCTGACATTTCACCTCAAAACATAAGTCTTGCAAAAAACCATTTACGTGGACGTTGGTGTTATGTAGATGATGTTGAAGTATTGGACTCTCTGATAAAAATTGATAAATCACACTGGTTAACGGAATTTAATCATGAAGATATAAAAGCATCTGATTTCTGCTCTATCAAAAATCTCACTTCAATTGACCGCGCTGAATGTTATGTAGAGACTCAACTGAATATAGGAAAACTGATCGAAAAACAGCGTGTTTTCCATCTACCAACAGAATTTTCTTTCCCCAAGAATGAATAAAAACAGCAAGTTAGATTGGTATTTTGATACAGGAAATTTTAAAAAAGTAGGGGGGTGTCATTTAAAATGATTAAATCTAATACAGCTTTGCTATTTTAATCCGATAAGATAGTAGTCTTGCTTTCTTAGGGAAATAATAAGAAAGCAAAAACTAGATTTATGATTTCAAGATTTTCAATATTTCTTCAAGCTCAGTAATCAACTGACGCGAAAGCTGGCTAGACTTACTGCTATCATCTTCCGCTTCAACTCCTGAGAGCTTCTGACGAGCACCATTGATGGTATAGCCTTGCTCATGCAATAAACTGCGAATCTGACGAATCAAAAGCACATCTTCTCTTTGATAGTAGCGACGATTACCACGCCGTTTCATTGGCTTTAAGTTCGGGAATTCTTGTTCCCAATAACGTAAAACGTGAGATTTAACACCACAAAGAGTACTGACTTCACCGATAGTGAAATAGCGTTTACTCGGTATTGCTGGTAATTCTTTATTGTTCGATGCTTCCAGCATACTTTTCTACTCTTTGTTTAAGTTTTTGACCAGGTCGGAAAGTAACGACACGACGAGCGCTCACAGGAATTGCTTCACCTGATTTAGGGTTTCTGCCAGGACGTTGAGCTTTATCACGAAGCATAAAATTACCAAAACCTGATAACTTTATGTTTTGACCTTGCTCTAAAGCAGTTCTAATTTCTTCAAAAAACATCTCAACGAGTTCTTTAGCTTCTCTTTTATTTAAGCCTAATTCATCAAACAGATGCTCGACCATGCCTGCTTTAGTCAGTGTCATTCCCTTAGATCTCCTTCCTTGTTTTACATATACCAATAAATAAATTCATAAGAAAATATTTATTGGTAGTTGTTATCTTAAAACTGCACCTGTCTCTTTTTCCAGCGCCGTCATGATCTTCTCAACATGAGCACTGATTTCTTGTTCTTCTAGGGTGCGCGAAAAGTCCTGAAAAATCAAGCCTAAAGCGATACTTTTTTGTTCTGAATCTACATTAACCCCAGAATAAACATCAAAAACAAATGATTCTACTAAATCACTTATACTCAAGCTTTTAAGTACATGATTGATCTCAGAATAGTTAACTTCACGCTTAACTACCAAAGCCAAATCACGTCTAATTGATGGATATGGTGAAAGCTTAGTATATTCTGGTAGTTTTTTCTGGGAAATTAAATCAACATCTAATTCAAACACAAAAACCTGTTGATCTAAATCCAAGCTTTTCTCAGTTGCTGGATGAAGCGCACCGCAAACTCCAACGACTTTGCCATCAGACACAATGTTTGCTGATTGACCAGGGTGTAACGATGGGTGATCGGATACAACGAATTCAAAAGACTGCTCACTTGCAATGGATAACAGTGCTTCAACATCACCCTTAATATCAAAGAAATCTACTAATTCAGAAGTACTATTCCATTTTTCAGAATGCAACGTACCTGTGATTACACCCGCAATTTTCTTGCGCTGAATTAATCCCTCATCAGTTTTAATAAAACTCAGACCCGTTTCAAAAAATCGAACTCGAGACTGCTGACGTTTTACGTTTTTATCCAATGCAGGAATAAGTCCTGACCACAAAGTGCCTCTCATGATCGAGAGCTCTTCAGATATTGGATTAGAAAGCTTTATTTGCTCCTGAGAAGGACTCAACAATGCTTCTACTTGTGATGGTACGAAACTATAAGTAATTGACTCTTGATATCCACGAGAGACTAACACATTTCTCAACTCATCATCTGTAACTAGCGTTTCTTCTTTGCGCGCTATGCGTGGCTCCATAGGTCTCAAACGAGCAGGAATGTTGTCATAGCCATAAATACGGGCAACTTCCTCAACTAAGTCTTCAGGTGTCGCTAAATCAAATCTGAAAATGGGTGGTTTAACGGTCCAGCCATTTTCATTGGAATTACCTAGTGGAGTTAATTCGCATCCGAGACGTGTTAAAATATCTTCTACACGCTTGTTTTCTACTTCTATTCCTAAATGACGTTTTATTCGGCGAGCTTCAAAATGAATTTGACCTTGTTTTTGTAAGTCATCATTAGCTATAACATCTGTAATTGGGCCTACTTTACCGCCGCAAATATCAGTGATTAATTGCGTCGCACGCTCTAGAGCATTGACTTGCAAGTCTGGCGAAACGCCTCGCTCAAAACGATGGGAAGAGTCAGTATGTAAACCATATTGACGCGCTTTACCCATAATTTTTTCAGGCACAAAATATGCACTTTCAAGGTAAATGTTTTTTGTATCATCAGTGACTGAACTATCTTCACCTCCCATGATACCTGCTAAACCTTGAGCCTGAACGTCATCTGCAATAACTAAAGTATCAGCTTTTAGGCTTGCCGTAGTTCCATTGAGTAGCGCTTGTTTTTCACCTTCTACAGCCCTTCTGACATTGATTCCACCGCTTAACTTATCAAAATCAAAGCCATGCATAGGCTGCCCTAGCTCTAGCATTACATAATTTGTTACATCAACTACAGGTCCTAAGCTTCGAATTCCTGATCTAAGTAACTTGTCAATAATCCAAGCTGGAGTCTTAGCTTTAACATCTAAGTCTTTAATAATTCTACCTGTATAGCGCTGACATAAATCATCAGCCGTTATCTGTACAGGGAAGGTTTGATCGTGATCAATTACTGCATTTTGAATTTCAGGGACTTTGACAGGCGCTTGCATAATCACACCCAACTCTCGAGATACACCCGCTACTGAAAGTAAATCAGCACGATTAGGGGTTGCATCTAGATCAAGGATTACATCATCAAGGTCAAATATTTCGCGCAGGTTCTTTCCTAATTCAGCTTCAGCAGGAATAGGCAACAAGCCTTCACCACCTTCGCCCATACCTAACGTTTCTGATCCACAGAACATTCCCTGTGATAAAACACCACGTAATTTACCTTTTTTAATCTTAAGTGGTTTTTCTTCCGGATTAGTACTAGGCAGGATTGCACCAATCATTGCTACTGGAACTTTTTGTTCTAACTCAACGGATGCATTAGTCACTATTTGAAGTAGTTCTTCACCAATACCAGCGCCAATATCTACTTGGCAAACTCTTAGGCGATCAGCATCAGGATGCTGCTCGATACGTTTAATCTGCCCTACTCGTACATCAGTAAAAGCTGAGGCTACTGGATCAATACCATCTAATTCTGTTCCTGACATTATTAGCTGATGTGCAATTTCTTCAGTTGTTGCGTCTAGTTCAACCCACTCACGCAACCAATTTTCACTTACTTTCATAGTCTTAGATCAACCTTATAATTTATGCTTAAGCAAATTGCTTTAAGAAACGAACGTCGTTATCAAACAACTTACGTAAATCATCAATGCCGTATCGCAACATAGCTAAACGATCAATACCAAAACCAAAGGCAAAGCCTGTATATTCTTCAGGATCAATCCCTACATGACGGAAAACCTCAGGATTAACCATGCCGCAACCCATCACTTCAATCCAACCGGTATTTCCGCAAACACGACATCCCTTACCGCTACATAAAACACATTGAATATCCGTTTCAGCCGAAGGCTCAGTAAAAGGAAAGTAATGTGGACGGAATCGAGTCGGCAGATCTTCGACTTCAAAGAAGGCTTTGAAAAAGGCCTCTAGAATCCCTTTAAGGTCAGAAAACGTTACATCTTTATCAACCATCAAACCTTCTACTTGATGAAACATTGGACTATGAGTTACATCAGAATCACATCGATAAACTCGTCCAGGAGCAATGATTCTTAGTGGTGGTTCTTTATTTTCCATAGTACGGATTTGTACTGGAGATGTGTGAGTTCTTAATAAAGTACCATCATCGAAATAAAACGTATCGTGAGAAGCACGCGAAGGGTGATGATCGGGAATATTTAATGCGGTGAAGTTATGATAGTCATCTTCTATCTCTGGTCCAACTTCTACAGCAAAACCCAATTGCATGAAGATTTCTTCAATTCGTTTTGCAGTGCGTGTTACTGGATGCAAGCTCCCTGCTTCCATTTGCCTACCAGGCAAAGTGATATCGATACTTTCATTTTGCAAACGCTCGTTTAACGCATCTTTTTCGAGCACTTCTTTACGTTCATTGATTAATAGAGCAATCGACTGCTTGACCTTATTAATTTCTTGCCCTGCTTCTCTTCTCTCATCAGCAGGCAATTGACCTAATTGCTTAAGTTGATCTGTGATCAAACCTTTTTTGCCGAGATAATGTACACGGATTTCATCAAGTTCAACTAAACCAGTTGCTGCATCAAGAGAAGCATGGGCCTGTTGCATGAGTTCTGTCAGTTTATCCACTGAAGTCTCCATAGAATAATTATAGTATTCAATTTGACTGAATATTGTTTCCGCAGATCAAACTAAATTTTTTGCATAAAAAAAGCGAGAAAAGGCAGTCGCCTTTCCTCGCTTGGTATTACATCTTTTGAACCTAAATTATCATAACAATGACAACGAGGCTAAATAGTAAACTAAGCTAGGGCAGCTTTTGCCTTCTCAGCTAACTTTTCAAAAGTGTCTATGTCGTTTACTGCTAAATCAGCAAGCATTTTACGATCAACTTCGATGTTTGATTTATTCAAACCATCCATGAAACGACTGTAAGAAAGGTCAAACATTCTTGCTGCTGCATTGATACGTACAATCCATAAACGACGGAATTGGCGTTTCTTCTGGCGACGGTCACGGTAAGCATATTGACCTGCTTTAGTTACTGCCTGTGTTGCTACACGATAGACACGACTACGTGCTCCGTAATAACCTTTAGCTTTCTTTAATACTTTTTTGTGTTTTGCGCGTGCTGTAACACCGCGTTTTACTCTAGCCATTTTCTATAATCCTCTAAATTCTATATCAAGCGTTATTAACTTAAACGTACGGTAACATTCTACGAACCATTGGCGTGTCGACTTTCTCGACTACGTCAGTAGCACGTAAATGACGCTTACGTTTACTGCTTTTTTTAGTAAGGATGTGGCGTAAATGCGACTGCTTACACTTGAACGTGCCATTAGCACGCTTGCGGAAACGCTTTGCAGCACCGCGGTTGGTTTTCATCTTAGGCATCTTTTATCTCCAAATATATCACTCATTGCAGAACAAATAACTGTGCAAACAAATATGTGATTGAGTTAACAAACATCCCTGTAAGAGTGCCTCTCCTTAAGGGATGGAATAAATCTTATTAAAACGAAAGCATTAAATTAACTATGCTTCGCCCTTCATTTTCTTAATGGGACCAATCACCATAATCATCTGGCGACCTTCCATTTTAGGAAACTGTTCTACAGTTCCGTATTCTTCTAAATCTTTTTCGACACGTTTAAGCATTTCCATGCCTAACTCTCGATGAGCCATTTCACGTCCTCTAAATCGGATCGTAACTTTGGTCTTATCACCATCTTCAAGAAATTCTTTAAGCTTATTCAACTTGATATTGTAATCACCAATATCAGTACCTGGTCTCATCTTAATTTCTTTGACCTGAGTCTTTTTCTGCTTTTTCTTATTCGCGCCTTTTTGCTTACTTAGCGAGAATTTGAATTTACCATAATCCATTATACGACAGACAGGTGGTACCGACGACGGTACTATCTCAACCAAGTCTAATGAGTCCACTGCTGCTTTTTCCATCGCTTCAGTAGTTTTAACGACACCTACGTTTTCGCCGTCCTTATCAATAAGTCTAACTTCAGGTATGTTAATCTCATCATTGACTCGATTCTTCTTTGGTTTAGCGATATTGTTTAACCTCTATAAATCTATTAATAATCTGTACAAAATAAAGTGTTAGTCTTGCAGACCACGATTAGTATTTTCTAGTAATATTTTTTCAATCAACTCATCAACTTTTATCGTACCAAGGTCTTCACCAGTACGAGTTCTTACAGCGACTGAATCATTATCAACTTCACGATCACCCACCACTAATAAGTAAGGTGTGCGTTGTAAAGTATGCTCGCGAATTTTAAAGCCTATTTTTTCATTTCTCAAGTCCGTTGATGCCCTAATACCACTTTTTTTCAGCCTATTTTCTACATTTTGGACAAAATCAGACTGTTTATCCGTAATATTCATTACAACCACTTGAAGTGGAGATAACCACAAAGGAAATCTACCTTCATGATGCTCAATTAATATGCCTATAAAACGCTCAAAAGAACCCAATATTGCTCGATGCAACATCACTGGTGTTTTTCTTGAACCATCCTCTGCAACGTACTCTGCATCCAATCTATCTGGCATAGAAAAATCGACTTGAATAGTACCGAGTTGCCAAACTCTACCGATACTATCTTTCAACGAAAATTCAATCTTTGGGCCATAGAAAGCACCTTCACCGGGAAGCTCTTCCCACTCTAGATTTTGTGCATCAAGTGCATCACCTAAGGCTTTTTCAGCTTTATCCCAATCTTCTTCACTACCCACACGATTTTCAGGACGCGTTGATAAGCGATAAATCACATCATTAAAACCAAAATCCTTGTAGACTTCATGAAGGAAATCAATAAAGTCAGCAACTTCTGGCTGAATCTGTTCTTCAGTACAGAAAATATGACCGTCATCTTGAACAAACCCACGAACCCGCATTAAACCGTGTAAAGCACCTGACATTTCATTACGATGACAAGCACCAAATTCCGCAATGCGCAGAGGTAAATCACGATAACTTTTCAATCCTTGATTAAATATTTGAACATGACAAGGGCAATTCATTGGCTTCAAAGCGAACTGCTTACCATCTGACTCTAAGGTAAACATATCTTCGCTGTATTTAGCGGCGTGCCCTGATCGTTCCCATAAAGAGAAATCGACCAATTCAGGTGTATTGACTTCTTTATAGTCACGAAGTCGTTGCTGCTCACGGATATAATTTGCGATAACTTGATAAATTGTCCAGCCTTTATCGTGCCAAAATATCTGACCTGGCGCTTCATCCTGAATATGAAACAAATCTAGTTTGCGCCCTATTTTTCTATGGTCGCGTTTTTCTGCTTCTTCAATACGGTGTAAATAAGCTTTAAGTGCTTTCTTGTTTTCCCAGGCAGTACCATAAATACGCTGCAGCATTTCATTGTTTGAATCGCCACGCCAATAGGCACCAGCCAACTTTGTTAATTTAATCGCTGGAATCTTACCTGTACTAGGTACGTGTGGACCGCGACAGAGATCAATGAATTCACCTTGCTTATAAAGTGACAAATCTTCATCACTAGGAATACTTTCAATAATCTCAGCTTTATATTCTTCACCCATATTACGAAAGAACTTTACTGCGTCATCGCGCGACATAACACTGCGTTCAAGTGGAATATCTTGTTTAATTATTTCCTGCATACGTTTTTCAATAGCTTCAACGTCTTCGGGGGTAAACGCACGCTCATAGGCAAAATCATAAAAG
>CALFUP010000267.1 GCA_937929875.1 uncultured Cocleimonas sp.
CCTATATGCGTAGCCTTCAAGACAAAGATGTCACCTTTACAGTAACCCGAAGACTCATGGATGTGGAGAAGGATAACAGCAATGAGAGGAATCAATTAAAGGCTATTATCGGCACAGATTACAGCGACCTGCGGCAAACTAAGTACTATGATCAAATCGTGATTAACCACGGCACACTTCCAATGGAAGATTTGTACTTTGAATTAAAGCCATTCTCATTGAACCTAGGTGCAGTAAATTACGATGCATTGATTGATGGGAAAAAACAGAATTTTAAAAAGAACACTGAAGGTACATTCCAATTATTTAGAATTGGTGATGCGGTCTCTGCACGTAATACGCATGCTGCAATTTATGATGCTTTGCGATTGCTAAAGGATATTTAATTATATTTATTACTTATCCCTTACTTGAAGAATGTTAACTGGTATTTTTTAAAATCTAGTCTACTCTATTAGCTAACTTAACTTTGCAACTAAATAGAAGACGTTAATGAAAGTAAGCATCTCATTATTATTACTATGCATCGCTTTATTTTTTATAAGTGCCTGTAATGGTAGTGATAACAGATTTTCTGTTTTGAAAAAATGCATGGTTTTGGGTGATGAGTCCATCATTTATGCACGTGCTCATTATGTAAAACTCTTCTACCATTTCAACCCGAACAAATTTTCTGACTCATATAAAAAAATAGAAAATTTTGATGCTGTGACTCATAAAAATACTATTGATACTTATTCTATGGCTATCGATAAGCTTTATTCAAATAAAAACATCATGGCCGATAATACTACTCAAAACCTATTATCATCCTGTAAAAATCTATCAGATTTTAGCAAAGATTTTGTGGAAGAAAACTATCGACTCGCAATCAATCACCTGAGTAAAAATGATCCTTTAACTGATGACTTTTTTATTGAAATTAATAAAATTGTTAAATTTGACCATAATATAGGATCGTCAAATAAAGGAGATACGAGTTTTAAAGAAAAAGTAGATAGTTATCAAGAAGCAGTAAGTGATTATATAAATCGCTATAAACAGGACATTCCATCAAAATTTATTAAGCAACATAAGCCTATTTAATCGCTACAAAGTAAATATAAGCCCTCAGTGTTGTATCACTAGTTACAAATAGCAATCTCAAATACCAAGAATCGTTTTCGCTTTTTGCGCATCAATATTTATTTGTGCTTTTAACGCATCGAAATCATTGAATTGATACTCTTCACGTATGAATTCTATAAGTTCGACACAGATATGTTTGCCATAAACGTCATTATGAAAATTGAAAACATGCGTTTCCAATCTGTTTTCTATGCCATTTACTGTTGGTCTCTTTCCAAGATTGGAAACACCACTTAATGGCTTATCACTTAAACCATGAATGCTAACCGCATATACTCCTCGTTGAGGTGCAATAAGTGTTGGGACTTTTAAATTAAGTGTAGGGAAATTGATAGTTCTACCGCGCTTGTCACCATGACGTACTCTCCCGCTTAGTTTATATTCATGTCCTAGAAGGCTATTTGCAGTTTGAATATTACCTTTAGCCAAAGCCTCTCTTATTCGCGTACTGCTTATCCTTTCTCCTTGTTGAGTTTGTGTCTTAGTATCTTCTACTATCATGCCGTTAGCTGCACCAACGCTTTGTAGCATATTAAAACCACCGCCTCTTTTATAACCAAAGCGGAAATCATCGCCGACGGATAAGTACTTAACCTTTAAGCTATTGATTAATATATTTAGAATAAAATCGTTGGGGTCTGTACTCGCTAGGCTTGCATTGAATTTTAAACATAGAAAATTATCTACCCCCAAGTTTGCTAACATTTTTACTTTATCCCTTAATGGATAAATCCGTGCTGGAGGCTCATGCATGAAATATTCAGTGGGCAATGGCTCAAAACTAATAACGGTAAGTGGTAAATTATAGTCCTTAGCTTTCTCTTTAAGGTTAGCCAAAATTGTTTGATGCCCAAGATGCAATCCATCAAAGTTCCCAATAGTTGCAACACAGGGAGACTGACTATCTTTCAATGACTTGAGATCGTTAATAAATTTCATTTAGGTATTTTAGGGTAGCGTTATTAATTAGGCAATTTATCTAATCTACCCATCAATATTAGGTGTTAACTGTTATATCGATTCATGACAAGGTGGATATTAAACTAGACCTGCAAATCCATTTTGTCTTAGCGCTTCATAAGTGACTATGGCAACCGTATTTGATAAATTTAAACTTCGACTATCTGGGTGCATTGGTAATCTCAGCTTATTATTCGCTGATAATGAATCAAGCACATTATCTGGTAGCCCGCGTGTTTCCGGCCCAAATAATAGTATCGAATCTGGTTCAAACGCCACATCTGTATATGTCTTACTACCTTTGGTGGTGAGAGCATAGATGCTTTTATTTTCATTTGCCGTCAAAAACTCGGCATAGTTTGCATGCTCTTGAACTGTCGCTAGATCACGATAGTCCATTCC
Source organism: uncultured Cocleimonas sp. (assembly GCA_937929875.1). Taxonomy (GTDB): domain Bacteria; phylum Pseudomonadota; class Gammaproteobacteria; order Thiotrichales; family Thiotrichaceae; genus Cocleimonas. The sequence goes on from CALFUP010000267.1 coordinate 2,491, forward strand.
GGCTCGCCTTAGTTTCTTTTCATCCAAATCAAATCCCAGTGGATGAATTAAATGAAGTCTGCATGATGTATTCGCACAAAGCCGCATAATATTGCCCGTATTCGGTGGTATTTCTGGCTCATAGAGCGCTATTTCAAACATATTTTGATATCACTTTTATTCAAATTGTATTGCGTGGATTTTCTTTATAAACTATATAAAAACCAAATTAAATCTAATTTGAAACTAAATTTATTCTGGATACAGGGTCAATACATTTTATTTTAAAATCTCTTCATTTGTTGGTAAGTTATCACTTGACAACTAAATCTTAAAACGCTCTAATAGCGCCCTCTCTATGGCCCGATAGCTCAGTTGGTAGAGCAGAGGATTGAAAATCCTCGTGTCGGTGGTTCGATTCCACCTCGGGCCACCATTGAGAGATTCCCACGCTTTTATCAAGCACTTTTATCTAAGCTTTATATCTACTTATCTTACTCAGAATTTGTTCTATCTTAATTTTCTTTATCGAAAAGTAGTGATAATTTTTGGACCCATTACTTCTCTCACTATCTCTTTAGATTAATAGCACCTTTCATTTATTTCTTTATGATGCCTATTTGTCTTCTGGGAATAACCTGATGAAGTGCACGATAAAACCGAATATTCAAACATCATTACTTACTCTTTTACGCACGTTGTTAATTTTAGTGTTTTCAGTAACAGTATTTGCAGGTGATTCCGAAGATCCTTTAGCCGCTTATCCAACCCAAAAAATATCGACGCATACATGGGCAATTTTAGGCCCAAAAGACACTCCAAATAAACATAATCAAGGTTTTATGAACAACCCTGCTTTTGTAATTACCGATAAAAGCGTTGTTGTGTTTGACCCTGGTTCAAGTGTACAGATTGGGCGCTCACTTATTGCCAGAATTAAAAAAATTACGGATAACCCGATCACACACGTCTTTAATAGCCATATACATGGTGATCATTGGCTAGCCACAGATGCAATCTCGCGCCTTTATCCTGATGTTGTTATTTACGCCCATCCTATGATGATTGAAGAGGCAAAAGCTGGCGAAGGCGAGTCATGGCTTACGACCATGAAAAACTTAACTGAAGGAGCCACAAATGGCACTAAAGTTGTATTACCCACTCACGCACTTGAAGATCAACAAATCGTTAAGATTGACAACATCAGTATAAAGTCCCATTTAAGTGAGTTGTCACACACCAAAACAGATGCCATGTTCCAAATCATAGAGGACCAAGTATTAATCACTGGCGACAATGGTTTCAATAATCGTATGCCGCGTTTGGATGATGGTAGTTATATAGGAAATATTCAGACTATGGAGAAATCCATAGCATTAGATATAACGACTGTAATTCCAGGGCATGGACCTATTGGTGGAAAAGAAATTTTAAGCGCATACAAGAACCTTCTCTCTATTATCTATGAAGAAGTTAAAACTCAAATGGACGAGGATCTGGAGGCTTTTGAAATGAAACCAATCATTATCGAGAAACTAGAGTCCTACAAAGACTGGACAGGTTTTAAAGAGAATATCGGAAAGTTAATCAGTATCGCTGTGTTAGAGGCAGAAAACGAGTAACATTGTTTATCAGATATCATAGAAATATTGTTCTTTGTGGCTAAATACTTAAAAAAGTGGGGGGGTGTACTTTATATGAGTATTAACTGGTGAAATTTAGGTTCTATCTTGTTACTAACACTAATGTGACATTAGTACTGGAACAGACATTGATGATAATAAGGTTGCCGTTACACTACCAAATATCTTCTGTTTTATCGTTGGCGTTCCATATCCACCAATAACCAAAAGGTCCGAAGCGGTATCTACTAATTGATTCAAAATTGTCGTAGGTACATCATTTGTACCAGGACTTACTCTCTTAATAGTTGCTTTAATTCTATGATGCGCCAAATGCTCAACCAGACCTTCAACTAATAAGTCTGATTTAAGCTCTTTCTGCTTCTTGCTTTCAACAATTAAAATTTGAGTTTCATCCGCCATTGCAAGCAGTGGGATTGCATCATGTACAGAACGACTTACCGCTGGCGTGCCATCCCATGCAATCATTGCTTTTTTGAAACCTAATTTTGCAGTTCCAACATAAGGTATAAAAAGCACTGGCCGACCGCTATATAAAATGACTTCCTGAGAGAAATCCTGCAAACGTTGATAGTTATCTTTGGAAGGGTCGGGTTGAGCCAGAATTACTAGGTCGGTATTTCGGGAATAGTGTGACATTTTTTTAGCACTGACAATCGAATTTCCTTCAATCACATGTGCTTTAACTTTCATTCCCGCATTCTTACCAGCACTAATAAATTCATCGGCATATCTATGGGCTTGTTTGTATGACATACGGATAATGATTTCTTCATTATCCGATTTCGCATAGATAGGCTTCATTGTTGCCAATGAAGCCCCTACTAATGATGCATTATGTGTATTAGCTAAATACAGAGCAGAGTTAGTTCTGTCAGAATTTGAAGGACCATCGTCGATGAAAACTAATATGTCCTTTATGCTAATAACTGATACTCATATTCGGATGATATCTAGATCGCTAAATATTCGTGTCGTAGCTCTTCGTTATCTAACACTTCTTGAGCAGTACCATCGAACACTATATTACCCATATCAAGAATCAATGCGCGATCAGCCAAGCGTAATGCAGCCTTTGCATTTTGCTCTACGATAATTGTAGTGATTCCTTGTTTTTTTATGCTGTCTACGATACTAGCTATTTCTTGAACGATAACAGGCGCTAAACCTTCATAAGGCTCGTCTAACAACAATAACTTAATGTCACGAGCCAAAGCACGGGCCACTGCAAGCATTTGTTGTTCACCCCCTGATAAAGTTGTTCCCATCTGATTTCGTCGTTCTGCAAGACGAGGAAAATGTTCATAGATGCGCTCAATACTCCAACCTACTGGAGGAGCTATTTGCGCAAGTTCTAGATTTTCATGAACCGTTAAACCAGAAATAATACGTCGATCTTCTGGTACCAAAGCTACACCGTTTTGAGCAGCTTCATAAGCAGACATATCATGTAAAGGTTTATGGTCCAACCAAATTTCACCATGAGTAACTTGAGGATCATCCATTCTGGCAATTGAACGTAATGTCGAAGTTTTACCCGCTCCGTTACGACCTAAAAGTGCAACAACTTCTCCCTCGCGAATATCAAAGCTAACGCCTTGTACAATATAACTTTCGCCATAGTAGGAATGAATATCCCAACAAGAGAAAAAAGCTGGATCAGAACCTTTACTGTTAACTGGAGCAACGCGGTCTTTAACTTCTGCACCATCTATTCTATCGTTACTCATCTTCTTGCTCCTCACCCAAATAGGCTTCTTTTACTTTTGGATCGTCTTTAATCTCTTCAGGAGTACCTGTTGCAATGATATGTCCTCGCGCTAAAACACTAATACGGTCTGCCAAACTAAATACCACGTGCATATCATGTTCGATAATAACTTTCGTCATTTCGCCCATCTTGCCACTTTTCAGTAAATCAATGGTTGCATTCGTATCATGTCTTGCCATACCTGCAGTCGGTTCATCAAGTAATAACAACGTTGGATGTTGAATTAACCCCATCGCTAACTCTAATCGACGTTTATCACCACGTGAAATACTTCCTGCATGTTGATCATGAAATTTTTCTAGTCCGAAGTCAGCTAGCGACTGCATAGCTTCATCTCGAATATTCTTTTCTTTTCCCATGCTTTTAAAAGGATTAAATTTAATTGTTCCATCTCTACTAGCCAAGGCTGGAATCATTAAATTATCCATTAAAGATAAGTCTGGAAAAATCTCAGGTGTTTGGAAAACTCTCACCATTCCTGCATGATTAATTTCATGCGGAGGCATGCCAATCATATTTCTACCATTAAAGGTGACCGAGCCGTTATCTGGTATTAATTTACCAATACAGCAATTTAGTAACGTTGACTTACCTGCACCATTCGGGCCAATTATTGCGTGAGTCTCGCCTTCAACAATTTGAAGGTTTACATCACTTAAGGCATGAAGACCGCCAAAGGTTTTATTAACACCTTTAATTTCTAACATAGTTTTATTCATTTGGCTTCTCCTTCAGAAGAGCTTTTTTTCTTACCAAAACCAAATAGATTTTTAACTCTATCAAAGCCCTCCATAATACCGCCAGGAAGGAAGATAACGACAAGCATAAAAGCTGAACCTAATGTTAAATGCCACCCTTTTCCCACGAAAGGCTCAACAATATAGACTGTTGCAGTTTGTATTGCCTCTGGTAGCCAACTGAATATATTTGTAAGCTCAGAGTTATTTAATGCCGAGAAAATATTTTCCAAATACTTGATAACTGCTGCCCCAACCAATGGACCTATTAATGTGCCAACACCACCGAGAATTGTCATTAATACAACTTCTCCAGATGCTGTCCATTGCATACGTTCTGCACCTGCTAGAGGATCTATTGCAACCATAATGGATCCAGCTAGACCAGCATACATACCTGAAATAACAAATGCTGCAAGTAAATAAGGTTTGGTATTAAAACCGGTGTAAGTCATTCTCGTTTGATTTGATTTAATGGCTCTTAATTTCAAACCAAAAGGAGAACGAAATATCTTCAAAGAAATATAAAAACCAATAATTAAGACAACTGCAGCGAAGTAAAAACCGAAATATCCATCCATGGATTTAATATCAAAACCAAAAAAATGAGTAGATGGTATGCCTTCACTTTGTTGAGTAATACCTAACATACTATCTAAGTAACGTGGGTCATCGGCAGCAATTTGCAAACCTGTTTCACCATTAGTGATAGGTGTTAATACAGAATAGGCTAAGGAATAAGCCATTTGAGCGAATGCTAATGTAAGTATTGAGAAATAAATACCAGAACGACGCAGGCTTATAAATCCAATCGCTAGAGCAAAAATACCCGATATGATAGTAGCAAGAATGACACCTAAAAATACATTCATAGTGAAAAGCTTTAAACACCAAACAGCAGTATAAGAACCTACGCCTAGAAAAGCAGCATGACCAAACGATAGGTATCCCGTTAATCCAAATAGAATGTTATACCCAATGGCAAATAATCCAAATATTGCAAATTTCTGTAATAAATCTGGATAATTTGCGCCAATAGGATCAAGCCAAATAGGAGCAGTTAATACTACAGCTGAGAAGACCAACATAATGACCGCGTTACTTTTAAATAAATTTTTCATAGTTAATCCTCAAACACACCTTCACGGCCCAGTAATCCACGTGGTCTTACCAACAATACAACGATAGCAACAAGGTAAATTATTATTTGGTCAATACCCGGAATAATTGACTTGATCTCATTCATTGAAGCGAATGACTGTAAAATCCCTAACAAAAAGCCCGCAAATACAGCTCCTCCTAGGGACCCCATTCCACCTACTACAACAACTACAAATGAGAGCACTAAGAAGTCCATGCCCATATAATAATCAGGAGGTAATATTGGCGCATACATCGCACCTGCTAAACCGGCAACTAAAGCTGCTATTGCAAAGACAATCGTGAAGCGCTTTTGAATATTAATTCCGAGTAATCCGACTGTTTCTCGGTCGGCCATGCCTGCTCTTACCACCATACCAAAAGTAGTAAATTTCAAGAATGCAAATACTGCAAAAATAATTATTGCGGAGAAAATGATATAAATTAGTCTCCACCAAGGATATACAAGGTTATCACTTAACCCAAAAAAGGCACCTACTGCAGCACTACCAGAAACGATATCAGGTGCTGGTGTAGGAATAGGGTTCGCACCAAAAAAATGTTTGATAATTTCTTGAATAACAATCGCTAAACCAAAGGTTACTAAGATTTGTTCTGCATGTGTACGCTTGTAAAAGTGCTTAATTAAGCCACGTTCCATGACAATACCGATCAGTATCATTACTGGTATTACAAATAAAAGAGATAACGGTACGGCCCAATCTACAATTGCAGCACCAAAATCACCGAACCAAATCTCTAGGTAAGGCTGTTCTTTATAAGCATCGAATAGGGTGACACTTTCATCTTTTATTTTTACTGAAATTGTCAGTATTTTAGAAAAAACCACAGCACAAAAAGCACCGAGCATAAACAATGCACCATGTGCAAAATTAACAATACCCAGAGTGCCAAAAGCGAGCGTTAATCCTAATGCAATCAATGCATAGGCAGCTCCTTTATCTAGGCCATTGAGTATTTGGATCAGGATCGCATCCATAATATTTATCTTCTCTTTTTAATTTAAAAAATTTTTACTAAATATATAAATTTTTCACAATACCTTGGAAGTAATATACATTTAGTGAAAACTATTTAAACAGTAAATGAACCAGCGTTTATAAAGCAAATAGCGACATCAGCATGAAATAACATGCTGTGACAAAACGACTGTATTGAGTTTTTCTTTAGATTGAATGTTATTAAAGAACCCTATCAAACAAAGTCTGACAGGGTTCTATTTTTTAGTACTTACTTATACTTCGTAAGGACCTAATTCACCGCCAAGCATGTCATGTGGGTATTCAACCTGCGCGCGAGGTACTTCTTGAACCACATCCAATAAGTCAAACTGACTGCTAGGATTTTGGTTACCACGAACAACCAATACATCTTTGAAACACTGATGATCTTCAGCACGATATTCAGTAGCACCGTTACCCATGCCATCAAACTTAAAGCCTTCAAGTGCCTTAATAACTGCTGGTGGGTAGAAAGTACCAGCCATTTCACATGCATTTGCATAAAGTAATGTTTGTACGTAACACGTATGAGCTGCCTGTGATGGTGGATTACCGTATTCAGCACCAAATGACTTAACGAATGCTTTAGAACCTTCATCTTTAAGTGCCCAGTTCCAACCAGTAGAACCGTAAATACCCTTAATGTTCTCACCAGCACCCTGTGCCATTAAACGAGAGAATAAAGGAACAACAATCTGGAAGTCCTTACCATTCATTTGCTTATCACGCAGACCGAACTGAACAGCCTGTGTTAGCGAGTTAACCATATCTTTACCGTAGTGGTTAAGAACAAGTACGTCAGCACCAGAATTTAATACTGGAGTAATATATTGAGAAAAATCACCCGCTCCCAGAGGAGTACGAACAGCCGCTTTAGTTTTCCAACCTAGCTCTTCAGTGTACTTCTTTATTGAACCTTCTTGTGACCAGCCCCATGTGTAATCGGCTGTTAGATGGTAAGCAGTACGCTCTTTACCAAATTCTTTCTCAAGTACTGGGCCAAGTGCAGCGCCAGTCATTTCAGTGTTAAAGAAATGACGGAAGCCATAACGACGTCTGTCTTTACCCGTTGTATCATTTGAATGAGTTAAGCCAGCCATGAAAATGGTGCCCATCTCCTGACATAAACCCTGTACAGCAATTGCCACACCCGAAGATGAACCACCTGTAATCATTAGGGCGCCATCTTTTTCAATCATACGTTTTGCAGAAGCACGAGCGGCATCTGACTTAGTCTGAGTATCTCCAGTTGAATAAACAACTTTTTTACCTAGAATACCATTACCTTTGAGCATGCTTGGCTTCATGGTCTGCATCATGCCACCATCGCCTTCGCCATTAAGATGCTTAACAGCTAACTTATATGCACGTAATTCATCCGCACCTTCATCTGCATAAGCACCAGATTGTGGCACATTGAAACCTAAAGTAATGGTTTTTGAGTCTTTTGGATTATTTCTAAAATCTTTTTCAGC
>CALFUP010000268.1 GCA_937929875.1 uncultured Cocleimonas sp.
GAAGAGACGCTGTTTCTACCAGCTTCCTTAGATTCATACATAGCTTCATCAGCGAACTTTAATAAGTGATCCAATGAGTAGTTTTGATTGGCATGGCAATTCACCGTACCCACTGAAAGTGATAGCTGTATGGTTTGGCCTTCCCATTCTATAGGCTGATCTTGAACTTTTTTACGTAAGTTTTCTGCAACCCGAACTAAGACTTGGTCTTCACAGTTATGGATGTAAGCGACGAACTCGTCACCGCCCAGTCTGGCTGGAATATCTTTACCACGCGTACCTTCTTTCATTATTTTAGCTATGTGCTTTAGAGCTAAATCGCCAGCTTCATGACCATAGTGATCGTTAATATGCTTAAATTTATCAACATCGATCACTATAATTCCGACATTCTCTTTAGCATCACTTTTAAATATTCTATTTAAACTGTCTTCAAAAAAGCGTCTGTTAGCGATTTGGGTCAGATGATCCATGCTACTCATTTTGTATAAGTGTAAATTAGTCGCTCTTAGTTTCGCCGTAGCTTTTTCAATATCCTTACTCAATGAGTAGTTTAATTTTCTAACTTCTTTATTAGAATCATGCAACCTATCTACCAAGGCCGCTAAAGCACTCCACAGTTCATTTACTTCTTCAGGACTATTTTTGGGGATAGCTCCTAAGTTGAAGGTATCTGCACGAATACCAATTTCTTTAGATTTGGTGACAAGAGAGTTCAAAGGTTTAGTAATTTGATGACTAAGAATATAGGCAACTAATAGTGAGATTATGATACCAACAGCTAGCCAAGTTAAAATGGTATTAATTACAGCTTTGAAAGGTGATTCTAATTCTGACTGTGGTTGAGGGATAATTATACCCCAGCCTAGACCGTCAACTGTGTTGTAGCCAGAAATCATCTCTTCATTTTGTATCGGAGAAAAGAACGACCAGACACCACTCTTAGCCTCTCTCATCTTATTCAATATACCTATTTCAGAAATGTTATGTATTTCCGCTTCGAGTTCTTTCTTTGGATGAGCAATGACCTGACCTCTATCATCAGTAATTGCACAATGGCCCTTTTTTCCGAAACGAATCTTTCTACACATATCCGCAATAGGAGCAAGTTCAAGTTCGACAAAAAGAGTACCTCTTTTATTCTGATCTGAACCAATTATATGGTGGCTTATAACAACGACAGGTTTCCTAGAAACACTACTTCTAATAACTGAAGAAATTGAATTTTTTACATCATATTTTCTATATTTGTTTTCAGTCGTATGATAAGTAAAAGGTTTTAAGTTATTGCTGCCTCTTACTTTGTAGTTATCATTAATACTAATAATTGTTTTACCGGTATTAATTGATGAATATGAAATTGACGATATGTTGTCTAGAGAATTTACAAAAGTATGAATCAATGGTTTTAATTCAGTTCTATCTTTTTGTGCAAAATTTGTTGATTCTAAAAATACATCTATAGATTTTTGATAAGTATTTACATATTGGAGTATTGGTTCTTCCAAGCTTTTGGCAAGCATTAGATGTTTTTCTTGTAGCTCCATTTGAGCCATGCCCCAAGAATGCTGATTCAAATAAGAAATAATAAACCCAAGCGGCAACAGTAGGACGAAGACAAAACTTGCCATGACCATGCGACTTATCGATTGAGTAAAGAAACTTTTCATTTGTAAGGAGTATTGTTCTTATTTTTATTTTTAGTGTTTAAGTAATTATAGGTTAATTTACCTGCAAACTAATCTAAAAAGCGATAAATGGTCGTCAAGATAAGCATTCATCACGAGTTAAGCACCACTTGAAATTATTTTGAAGCTTACAAGGGCGAATTCAATTAACGTCGCAATTATGAATAATGTGACAGTAGATCAGCTTGGAACAAATAGAGTCCCCTTGTTAACTTTAAGTATGAATCTTTTTATATTCATGGGTTTGGCATGTTTTACCTTGTCACTTTTTATGCCGGTATTTCTAACCTCAGCTGAGAATATCTATGGTTATTGGGTACTAGCTACAGGTTGGTTAGGCATGATTTTTATACAGTTTGCCTGGTACGCAAACCCTCTTAACTTATTGGCGTTATTGATAGCACGAGATAATCCACGTATCGCCATATTACTTAGCATGCTTGCTTTGGTTCTCGCCTCAGGAACGGTTATTTTTCATGAAATACCTGTGGGTCTTAATCATGAAAAAATATTTATTAAAGAGTATGGTTTAGGTTTTTATATTTGGTACATTGCCCAGGTTTTCTTTTTATTATCACTATTTTTCGGATATCTGAGTTATAGGTTTAGTTATAAAAAGAGCTAGATTTATATGGCATATAAAATTACTCGCTAGATCTGTTTGATAAAAAAATAATGACACCCCCTCACTTTTTGAGTAGTTTTATTTCTACCTTCTAATTAATTTTAGTCAAACGCGTCTAATTGGCGTGCGGTAATTTTCGCAAAAGTTGTATCTAAAAAATACAGAATACTATCTGCTACTGGTGCAAGTTGTTTATCTACATAATGTTGATAATCTGGCGCTGAAGAGGTATTTTCAATGGGTTCGGGACCGTTTAAAGTAATAACATACTGAATTTTTCGTCCGGGATTTTTCATTTTTCGCGCAGCTTTAACTTGTGGAGGTTGAGTGCTGGTATAACTTTCCAGAGGGCGACGAAGTCTTTTTGTATAGGTAAGCTTATCGTTTAGTTGAGCTGTGATTAGAGCATCGTATGTTTCTTTAATGAATTCTCTGTAAGGCTTACGATTGAAAATTCTTTCATACAATTCTTGCTGAAACTCTCTAGCCAAAGGCGTCCAGTCGGTTCGAACGGTTTCTAAGCCTTTAAAAATCATTTTTTTCTTGCCATCGACATTTATCATGCCCGCATAACGTTTCTTACTCCCCGTTTCTGCGCCGCGAATGGTGGGCATTAAGAATCGTATATAGTGTGTTTCAAATTCTATTTCTAAATTTGATTCGATAGCAAATTGGTCTTCAAGGTGTGTTTTCCACCAATTGTTTAGCCTTTCTTGAAGGTGTTTTCCGATACTAAGGCACTGAGACTCTTCTTTATTATCTCCAACTAATACAAAAACCGAGTCAGTATCACCATAGATGACGTTATAACCTTCCTTTTCGATGATCTCACGACTCTTTTGAATGATTTCATGGCCGCGCATGGTAATACTGCTAGCCAATTGAGGATTGAAAAAACGACAGCCAGAAGATCCTAAAACACCATAAAAGGAATTCATTATGATTTTTATCGCTTGAGATAAAGGTTTGTTTTTGTGTTTTTTTGCCTCGTCTCTATCTCGCCAAAGTTGGGTCACTAAATCAGGTAAGATATGTTTCTCTCTGGAAAACTTAGCATCTAAAAAGCCTGGTATTGTCCTATCCTGTTTGGTTTCTAAAGCGCTGTTGACGGTATTATTTAATCCAATCGATAAGCCTAAAGGATCAATTTTAAAGGTACGGATGATACTGGGGTATAGACTTTTGAAGTCCAGCACCAATACATTCTCATAAAGCCCTGGTTGAGAATCCATAACATATCCGCCAGGACTTTCTTGCGTGTTCTTTTGGCTACCAATGTCAGGTGCAACATAACCTTCACGATGAAGACGTGGTAAATAAAGATTGTCGAAGGCAGCACTAGAACCACCTTGCCGATCAATAGCCAGGCCCGTCATTTGGGCGCGTTGTATAGAAAAATTTAACATGTCGGTTTTGGCGAAAATTTCATTCACCAAACGACAATCTTCTAAATTATATTCGGCAAGGGCTACAGGATCTTCTCTATATTGGCGACGGATTTCAGCGAGTTTCTCCTTACCAGACTGATTAATGAGTTTCTTTTTTCCGAGTAGTTGTTCTGAGACGAAATCCAGTGCGAAGCTTTCAAATGACCAAAATGCTCCACGTAGACTAGTAATTCCGTCTAACACAACACGTCCAGGAATGCGCGCAATATGCATATGCCCGCTTTGCTGAGGAAGTAAAATGGCAGCATTTTGCTGCTTACCATCACCACGACCTAAGGCAAATGCAATATTCAACTGTTTGCATTTCCACTGTAAAAATTCTAAATCAAAGGCGATAACATTCCAGCCAATAATGATATCGGGATCGTATTCTTTCATCCAATCGAAAAAAGCATTAAGTGCCTGTTTCTCGTTTTCGCACCAAGTGATTTTATAAGCGACAGGGTTGGTGTGGTTGTTTTTATTATCAATAGGAGTTTGTTGGACCATAAAAACATGTTCGATATCACCCATAGCTACAGCGATGGAATAGAGTTTTCCACGAAAGTCTTCAGTTTCAATATCTAAAGAAACATGATTAAATTCAGGATGGTACACATCAGGTTTGATTACAGGATTGTAAAATTCGAGATACCCATTGCGCTGAATAGGTTCACCAATTACTCGTAACGAAGCGGTGATAAAGCGTTCCATCAAATATCGTTCGGTAGGTTTAATTTCAGATTCTAATAGTTGTGATTTATCAAACGATAAATGCTCACGTAGGAGATTTAATTGACGTTGTTGATTAAAATAAAGACCATCGACAGGTTCATGATCTAAGGTTTTAAGTTTTAGCGTTTTACGTGTGATAGCTTGGCTGATTTCGGACTTATTTGGGGTGTTGAAATTATTAGAGCAACTAAAACTATCTACATTAATAGCATTTTTATTACGAATAAAACAAACTGCTTGTTGTCTGTCAATAATGATTTGAACAGGGCCGTTGGGACTACTCAACCAAAAATGTAAAGTAATGCCATCAGGGGTGTCTCGCCACTGTCTGCTCAGTAAGAAACCAACTAAATTATTTTTATCCAACATATTTCACATTTTATCAGTAATTATTTTGTTAAACTGTGCAAATAATATTAATACTCGAGGGAAAAAACTTGAAAATACAACTAAAAAAACTAACAGGTATAACGCTAGCTATTGCTCTTTCAACCACTAGCGTAGTCCATGCGGAAGGATTCTTTTCGAATCTATTTGGTGGTGGTTCTAAATCGGGTGCAGATTTTAAATCATTATTAGTACATGTACCTGCTGATACGGCTTACCTCATAGCGAATAAAGAAGCTATTCCTGAGAAAGTCATGAATTATCAAATGCAGAAAAGCAAAGATATTTTGAGCATGCTAGGGAGTTCAGAGGGCTTTAAAAAAGCGGCAAATGATAGCAAAGGTCCTGGAAAGTTTTTGATCGCTTTATTTGAAGAATACAGTGATTTAATTGCTAACGATAAAATTGCTGAGACTGGTTTTTCTCTAAAAGCTAAAAGTGTACTTTATGGCTATGGAATGATGCCTGTGATGCGCATTGGAATTGCGGATAAAGATAAAGTCATGGCAATGATTAAACGCGCAGAAACAAAATCAGCGTATAAAGTTGAGTTTTCTAAGTGCGGCGATTTTGATTGTTTTGAAAGCACTGACCCAAAAGGCCAAATGGTAATCAGCGCGGTATTCTTAAAAGATCAATTAGCATTGTCACTATCTACCACAGATAAAAAAGATGATTTAAAAAAGCATTTAGTGGGTGAAGCTTCACCTAAAAGCTCTTACAGTGAATCTGACTGGGATGCTTTCCTAAAAGAAAACGATTACAAAGGCTATGGTGATGGCTTTATTAATCTAAAAAGTGCTTTTGCTTTTGCTAAACCACTTATTCTAGAGCAAGCAAAAGGTAGCATGGACGATAAGTCTCTTAATGGTTGTTTAGCGGTTGCGGATAATCATTTTGATAATATATCGGAAATTGTAATAGGCACTAAGAAGCTAGAAGAAAAAGCGATTGATTATCAAGTGCTATTTAAAACCTCTAGCCCGGTGAGTACTGCGCTACAAACTCTAGCCAACGAGACAAATATCCCACAGCGTACAGAAAATGCTATTTTCGATTATGGCATAAACATCAATTTCACCAAGTTACGTAATGCATTAACTCAATACTCAAGCTTTTTGATTAAATCAGGTGAAGATAATGGTTGTCCTGCAATCAAAGCTCAGGAAATTCGTAAGAGCATGGGTGGTATGGCTATGGTAATGAATATGGGATTGTCACAATTTAATTCTATTTACTTATCATTATCAGACATTCAGTTAGATGACAAAATGAAGCCTGAAAAGATTGATGCGGTTGTATCACTTGGTTCAAATGATCCTGCTGGGCTTATTGCAATGGCAGGCATGATGGCTCCGCCGATTGCATCATTAAAGCTTCCAGAAGATGGCAGTGTAGTAAAATTACCTGAAGGCATTATTCCTTCAAGAGGAATGAAAACACCTGATATTTTCTTAAGCCGAACTGAAAAAGCAATCAATATCTTTGTTGGTAATGATAAACCAGCATTGAAAGTACATAGTAATGACACCGCAGAAATATCGTTCACAAGCATGGACATAAAAAGCTACATGGATACCTTCGCGGGTATTATGGATTCTTTTCCTGATGAAATTAAAAATTCAGGCGATATGGCTGAGATGGATATGCTTAAGAAAATTGGAAGCATGGGGGGTAAATTTTATTCTACGACCAGTGCTGATAAGCGTGGCTTGGTAATAAATTACCATCTTAAATACTAATTTTGAAATATGACGCCAGCAATTGACGCGTTAAAAAAAGCGGGTATTCAGTATAAATTACATGAATACTCGCATGATGCACAAGCTCCTTCTTATGGTGAAGAAGCGGCGAACTGCTTAAATGTAGAAGCGGAACGTGTGTTTAAAACACTAGTCATTTCAGGTGATATAAACGATAACAGCAAGCAACTTGCAATCGCAATCGTACCTGTCAGCCATCAGCTTGATTTAAAAGCAGTAGCCAAATCGCTAAAAACTAAAAAAACTTGCATGGCGGAAGTCACCGCTGCACAAAACGCTACGGGTTATATATTAGGCGGCATTAGTCCATTAGGGCAAAAGAAACGTTTACCTTTTACACTCGACTCATCAGCAGAACAGTACGGAACGATTTTTGTAAGTGGTGGTAAACGAGGCTTGGAGATTGAGCTAGACCCTCGTGATTTAAGCAAACTTTGTAGTGCAACCACAGCCGATATCAAAGCGAATTAAGGAACGGCTGTTCAAATGATTTTTTTATAACAGCAATGCTGTTTAACTCTCGTACTGAGCTTCGTCGAAGTGTCGAACACACCCCCCTACTTTTTGTACATAAATTCGTTTAAAAAGTAGGGGGGTGTCATTTATCTTTGCTAGTAGTTACGCCTTATTCTTAAAACGATTAATTACGGGTGATAACAGTTTAAACAACATCACCAAAATCCCGCCAGCAATAATTCCAAATAAGCCATTTGCAACAGTGGGTGTAATGGCAGCCCAGAAGCTACCTAGCGGCAATGTGGTTAGGGATTCACTAAAGTGAATGATGCCTTCGCCTACTGAGTGGAAGCCGTGGGCTAAGATACCACCTCCGACTAAGAACATGGCAGCAGTTCCTACTATAGTCAGTGTTCTCATTAGAAACGGAGCGAATATTAAAAGTCCTCTTCCCAGTTTTTGTTTAAATATACCCCAAGCAGTTTTTGAATTCTCCTTGATTAAGTGAAGTCCTGCATCGTCTAATCTCACTATCCCAGCAACCAATCCATACACTGCTATGGTAATAAAAATGGCTATACCTGAAACTACTAAGCATTGTATTAAAAAGGATTGATCTTTAACTGTGCCCAGAGCAATAACTATAATTTCAGCCGAAAGAATAAAGTCGGTTCTTATTGCGCCACTTATCTTGTCTTTTTCAAACTCTACCATATCGACTTCATGATTTTGTATGGCTGCTAAGGTCTGTTGATGCTCTTCCTCTACTTTCGGATGCAAAAATTTATGTGCTACTTTTTCAAATCCTTCAAAACATAAAAAGGCACCACCTAGCATTAATAAAGGTGTAATTAACCAAGGTAGGTAATAGCTAATGGCAAGTGCGGCGGGAACTAAAATTAACTTATTTTTGAATGAGCCTTTAGCAACAGCCCAAATTACGGGTAACTCACGGTCTGCACTAACACCGGATACTTGTTCAGCATTTAAGGCTAAGTCATCACCGAGTACTCCTGCTGTTTTTTTAACAGCGACTTTACTCATTACCGCAACATCATCTAAAACTGTCGCAATATCATCCAATAACAATAATAAACTGGTAGCCATTTATATGCCCAAGATAAAAATAAAACATAAATAATAGCATCAAAAACTAAGTGACGATTGCAAAGGTATGAATCGAAAGCAAAAAAATGCGGAACCTTTTGGGAGAAAGGATCCGCAATAAATTAAAACAGTTTTGTGGTGAATACGGCTTTAAACCGATGATGCTGGTCTATAGTCTGTCGATAACATCCTGAACGGTATCACCTGTTTCGACTGCTACAGGTTCTGCATCTGCATTACCAAATAAGCCGCTGATATCTGAACGTAACATGGCAGCATCATCTATCGCTACGGATTCGTCGTTTCCAGTTTTAGAAGAATATGCTTGAACGCCTGCTTTCACCCCAGTAACGCCATTGTTGTTGCTAGAACTTCCGTTGAAACAGCCTGATAAACCTAATACAGAAACTACGCCAATTGTGATTAATTTAATTTTCATTTTTGACTCCTTATTAGTTAGACGTTGCACCAGCGATTGGTGTTGTTACGTATGGGAATACTGCATCAAACTGTGTTGCATTTTGTACCACACCGTCAGTAATTGCTAACTCACCCGATGGAGCATCTGCTGGAACACATAAATCTAATGGTAGGTGACATAACACACCCATTGATACTCGTAATGCAGCATCGACCGTATCATCACCAGGACGACGACCGTTCGGGAAGCCCGCATTATCACCTGCAACGACACCAAAGTTACTTTGGCTAGCTTTAGGCGTTGGTGCAATGTTGGTATTCAAACGTTGCATTTCTGCTAATGAACCATTCTTATTAACGCCAATGAAGCCCGTTAGGAATGTAGCGACTAAGTCTGGACGATCTTTAACTGTTGGTGGCACTACGCCAAATAATACGCCTAGCAACTGTGGGAGCGACGGGCTGAATACGTAATCAGCAAACTGCAAGTCATCTTTTGGCTCGCTTGAATTAAACTTATTTTTATCTGGAAGACCAATAACTACTTCATTAACTAACGGCATACTGAGTCTTGAAACCTGCGTCCAAGCACCACTACTAACTGCGGGTTGACCGAAAGTAGGTGTAGGATCAATGATTCGAACCTGTGGCAAACTTGCCGTTGTCCAAGCACCAATAATGCCATTCTCGTTGCCACCTGTTAAACAAGCGATGGGAACTTCTAATGCAATACTCGTTACGTTCTTATCTGCTAGGTCATCATTTTCTGCATCTGTTGCGCCTAGTGGATTGGTGTTAACTAAATCGAATATCTCGCCCAAGTTGACTGAAAATGAATCTTTACGTTGACCAACAAACACACGGCCATCTTGCGAACCTGTAGGACAGGCAGACAGTGTTACATCATGAATAAATGTTTTTGCATAGGCATCATAAGACTCAGTGCCAAAGGTCTTATTACCCACATTATCAAAAGGCTTAGTAAAAATGCTGTCGCCTGAGTTTGCTGATATAACAGCAGATTTTGTGCCAGTGCGGCGATCGCCATCAACCATTGTTAGGTTGAAGGTTTCTTTAAAGTTGAGAGCACTATTATCTGCCGAAGTGATACCTCCAATGTTTTTTAATGGAACAGCGATATCTTTACCATCAATCGGAAGAGTAATGCCTTTGCCGTCATTGCCTAACATGTTTTGAAAGTCGAACTGGAATGTCACGTCTTCAACTGCATCGCCATTATTATCAACATGAATTTCATATAGAGCATCAGCTTCTAATGGAAAATAATTAGGTCCACCATAAGCATCTTGTAATGGATTATAATTTGCAATCAGAGTGACATAACCTTCTCTACCCGTTTCATAGCTTCTGAACATATAGAAGTCCGTAGCGTCGACTCTTGGGTTAGAGGTGATGAATGGAGCTTCACGATGACTAGATGCAGAAGCTGTGGTAATTGTTGCTGTACCTGTAGCAGCAACCAATGTAGCTAGCAGTGTTTTTTTGATATTGCTTGAGAGTGTTTTCATAATTTTCTCCGTTATCCATAAGTGAGTAATTAAACAAGTTATTGTTGTTCTGTTGTCAGGGAGGATTACGCAAGCTTCGAAAAAATCGGATTCATTTTTTTTAGTTTTTTTATTTTAACGAGAAATCTCACTTCATGAAGTGAAGTAAATCTCTTCTAGTTAGAGGTAACTTGTCGGCATGTTAGAGTCATATTTCATTGAATTTCGGGTAAAAAAAATCACAGATAAAACTGTGATTTTTTTAAATATTGTTGATGAGTTAGATGTTTTAACTCAAGGAAAGCTATACCGGTAAAGCGCCTCGCATGAATGCAATACACCCAGTTTTTGTACTGACCTTACCGTGGGTTACTCCTGCTGCTGCAAAATGAAAATCACCTGCATTTAATTGAATGTCACCAAGACTAAGGTCGCCTTCCAGCATCAAGGTTTCCTCATCAAAGGGATGACCGTGACCTTCCATTTCGAAACCTGGCTCGAGTCTAATTAAGTAGGATAAAAGACTGTCCGGAATGGTTATATCACCGTGTAATACTTTAAAACTACCTCCTGGAAAAGCTTCAATCCAACCATCTGTATCAGATGCAGCGACAAGATCAAAACCTGCTTCTAACGGGGGATTTTCGATTCCAGATTGTGGCAACTTAATCTTAGACATTAAATTATTACGCATGCGCAACACTGTTTCATCATCAATCTCAACAGGATCATGTGCCTCTGCCAACATTTCAAGAATGTCGTCATCAAGGGTATTAGGATTGTCATCATGCTTTTTCATAAATCCCTCCATTTCTTAGATCTTCCCGAGATAAGGTTTCTTTTAAAATTAACTGCGCGCGACGAATATTTGATTTAACTGTACCTATTGGGTCACCCGTATATTCACTAATTTCGCTTTGTGTCATATCTTTGTAAAAGGCTAAAAATATAGCCTGTCGTTGCTTATCTGTTAATAACTGTAATGCTTCGTAAACTCGGCTTTCGACATCAATACCATGGACCTTGGTAAAGGATGTTTCTGTTGATTCATCTTCGCTTCTATTTGCATCAAACTCACAGCTGTTATTATTTATCTGTGGTCGCTCTCTACGTAATGTGTCCAATGCTCGGCTTCGACAAATCATCAACATCCAAGCTAAAGGTACTGCTCGTGACGCATCAAAATCTTTAGCTTTTTTCCATACTTGCATAAAAACATCACCAACAACTTCCTCAGCTAGCTCTGGTTTTAAAACAATTTTAATTGCTAAACCATAGACGCGGTTGACAACAGCATCGTATAACTCAGCCAAGGCAGTTTCATCACCGTCTTGAATTCGAATGAGTAAATCTACTAATGGATCTTTTTCTCGCTCCACTTCTTGTCTCCTGAAAAGGATGTCTACAATGAGAATTTATAGTATAGGAGACTTTTACTCTAAGTCACTATGACTTTCTCTTTTATAAACAGATCATTAGAACAAGTTTTTAAGTGATTTCACATATATTTCACATTACGCTGGTGATTCCAATATCGGATTCAAATTATTATATAAATAACTGAAAATCATCTAGTTAACTGATAAGAGGGCTAACTAGAAATGACACCCCCCCACTTTTTAAGTGTTATCTAAGGAAAATAGCCTCAAATAGTAGGGGGGTGTCATTTCTACTTTCCTCAATACAAACCATCGATAAAGCTTAGCAAGAATACTCAACAGAACTGTCATTTTTATTCATTCTACGTTGTAACTTAACGATAGAGACTTTTTTTCGTAAAGAGGTAGATTGTAACAAGGTAATTGCGAATAATTATCAATTGTAATAAAATTCATCTCCCGCTGTTTAGAGTGTATTAGCCTCCCACCGATGGATAATTCGACCAATACTGTTATCACTAATGAAGACAGTTCTAAAAACTCCCACGCTTTAAAATTTAGCTTACCAAAACTAGATCGTTGGAATGTGTCGATTATGTCGATTGCCTTATTGATGGCATTGCCGGTGTTAGTGGTTGCTAGTTATCTATTCCAGCCTTTCAATGAAAACTGGACTCATCTATACGAAAATCTTCTTGGGGATTATGTTTCTAATTCTTTAATATTGATGGCAGGCGTTACTGTGGGTGTCTTAAGCATGGGAATTATCACCGCGTGGCTGACTAGCATGTGCGAGTTTCCAATGCGCCGTTTTTTCTCATGGGCGTTGTTATTACCGTTAGCCATCCCTGCCTATATAATTGCTTACACCTACACAGGCATGCTGGATTTTGCAGGGCCAATACAAACACTATTGCGCGAAACCTTTGGTTGGAGTGCTAGTGACTATTGGTTTCCTGAAGTGCGCTCCATGGGTGGCGCTATCATGATGTTGTCTTTAGTGTTGTATCCCTACGTTTATATGCTGGCGCGTGCCGCTTTTTTAGAGCAGTCCATCTGCGTACTTGAAGCTAGTCGTACTTTAGGAAATTCACCCTTTCAAAGTTTTTACCGAGTCGCATTGCCATTGGCGCGTCCTGCGATTGTTACAGGCTTGTCGTTAGCGTTAATGGAAACATTAGCCGATTACGGCACAGTCGAATATTTTGGTATTCCAACATTTACTACAGGCATTTTCAAAACGTGGTTTGACGTGTTCGATGAAGGCACAGCAGCACAACTTGCTGCATTTTTGTTAGCTTTTGTTTTTGCTTTACTGATTTTAGAAAAATGGTCACGCCGACGAGCCAAATTTCACCACACCAGTAATAAATATTCGAACATAAGCAGATTCCAAATGACGGGATGGAAAGCTGTACTGGTGTTCTTTGCTTGTGCGATGCCTTTCTTATTCGGTTTTTTGATTCCAGCAATTCAGTTATTAATTTGGACCTTTACCACTGCTGAAGAGGTTATTGATGCCGCATTCTTCAGTTTGGTTTGGAATAGTGTTTCCTTAGCTGCTATGGCGGCAATTCTAGCGGTTTCAATCGCTCTTTTACTAGGTTATGGAAAACGCTTACGTAAAACTAAAACGATTTCAACTAGCGTCAATATTGCTTCCATGGGATACGCAGTTCCAGGAACCGTTATTGCCGTAGGTGTGATGGTGCCACTCGCATGGTTCGACAATACGCTCGACGCTTGGATGCGGGAGACCTTTGATGTTTCGACGGGGCTATTACTTTCAGGCACTTTATTCGCTTTATTATTTGCCTACACCGTTCGCTTTTTAGCGGTTTCCATCCAAGCCATTGATGCTGGTTTAGGTAAAATTAAGCCAACCATGGACGACGCAGGGCGCTCACTAGGTTTAACTCCTTTTGGCGTGTTAAAAAATATCCATCTACCTATCATGAAAGGTACGGTTTTAACCGCTTTGCTGTTAGTGTTTGTGGATGTACTCAAAGAGCTTCCTGCAACACTAATAATGCGTCCATTCAACTTTAATACCTTAGCAGTTCGTGCTCATGAAATGGCAGCCGATGAACGCTTAGCTGATGCTGGAGCTCCGGCATTAATGATAGTGCTCGTGGGAATTATCCCTGTTATTTTACTCAGTAAGGTTATTAGCCATTCACGAGCGGGGCATCATTCATGAGTAGTAAAAAAATCATGAGTATTTTAACTGTCGATCAAATTTCAGTGGCTTATGATGAAAATCAAGTCGTCAATCAAGTAAGCTTTTCGCTTAAAAAAGGAGAAATTGGTTGCCTGCTAGGCCCAAGCGGTTGCGGAAAAACAACCATTTTACGTGCTATTGCAGGCTTCGAATCACTTAAACAAGGCTCAATCACTTTATGTGATGCCATCGTAAGTGATGCTAAATTCACCATGCCACCCGAAAAACGCAACATTGGCATGGTGTTTCAAGACTTTGCCTTATTTCCGCACTTAAATATTGCTGATAATATTGCTTTTGGCATTCGTCATTTAAGTAAAAAAGATAAAAAAGAACGAGTTAATCAACTGCTTAAGCTGATTAATCTTGGAGATTATGGTACGCGTTATCCGCATGAATTATCAGGAGGACAACAGCAACGTATCGCACTGGCGCGAGGTTTAGCTCCAAAGCCCGATTTAATCTTAATGGATGAACCTTTCTCTAGTATGGATACCGAACTGCGCGAAGAACTTGCTCGTGAAGTTCGTATCATCCTCAAGCACGAAAACATTACGGCTATTTTAGTCACGCATGATCAAAACGAAGCCTTCGCGATGGCGGACAATATTGGTGTGGTGAACAATGGAAAGTTACTACAATGGGATGAAGGCTACGAACTCTATCACGAACCAAAATCATTAATAGTTGCAGACTTTATCGGGCAGGGTGTCTTTATCGATGGGGTAATGCTTGAGGATCATCAGATTAAAACGACTCTCGCAATATTTGAAGGACATCACATACCGAAAGAAGTTAGCGTAGGCTCAAAAGTTAAAGTTCTGGTACGTCCTGATGATATAATTCATGATGATTGTAGTCCTAGAAAAGCGAAAATACTGTCGCGAGTATTTAGAGGAGCAAATAACCTTTACACCCTAGAAATGGAAGATGGAACACAGCTATTATCGCTTGTACATTCTCATCACAATCATGAAGTGGGGGAGGAACTAGGTATTGTTATGGAGTTTGAACATATGGTTGTATTTGCTGACAACCAAAGTGATAAATAGATAACCCCAGCATTGACGTAAAATCAAAACCTCTTATCTCAAACATAAATTAGACATCCAATGGAACAAAAAATGCAAGATTTACCCGTAGAAGTTGTTAAAACTTCGGAACAAACTGAATTTACAGTCATCTGGATGCACGGTCTTGGTGCAGACGGAAATGACTTTGTTCCTGTCATTCCTGAGTTAAAATTGCCAGCATCACTAAAGGTAAAATTTGTATTTCCTCATGCGCCTATTCGTCCGGTGACGTTGAATAACGGTATGGAAATGCGAGCATGGTATGACTTATTGTCATTAGATAGATCGAAAACCGCCAAGGAAGATGACATATTAACGACGGTGACTTGGATCAATCAAATGATTGATAAGGAAATAGAAAGCGGGACACCTTCGGATAAAATTTTACTTGCTGGATTCTCACAAGGCGGCGTTATTGCCTTGCATACAGGTTTGAGATATCCCAAGAAGTTGGCGGGTATAATGGCGCTGTCGACTTACATTCCATTTACAGAAAATACGCTCGCACAAGCTAGTGAAGCTCAACAAGGAATTGCTATTTTTGCTGCACATGGTGTGCATGACCCCGTGATCCCATTTGCTAGCTATCAAGATTATGTACCAGCTTTAAAAGGTCAAGGATATAACGTAGAAGCTCATGATTACCCGATGGAGCATTCGCTTTGCTTGGAAGAAATTAATGATATTTCAGCTTGGTTACAAACAGTGTTGAAATAGATCGTTATGAAGTAATTCAGATTAATCTGATAATCTCTCTTTAACTGTATTGTTAGCTTTTATTGCACTACCATAAACATTCTTACGTGTTCATCTGTCATCGTAGAATAACTCATTCCAAATTTAGAAGTGGCTATTTTATTGGCTTCTTGCTGTAATTTGATGGGGCTTTTGTCGCAGGTAAAAAAGCCAATCTCTCTTGAGAGTTTAGGGTTTTCATTACCCTCAAAGGTGTAAGCGTAATCACAAACTTGCTTTGCCTTTATCTCTACTTTGATTCCAATTTTTGTAGAGTCGCTTTCCGCAAAAACAAGACTAGATAAACAAACCAGCGTTGTAATAACCACACTTTTAAAAATTGTTTGTTGCAACATCGTCAGTAGATTCAAAATTGAAAGTTTAATTATGAATCCTGAGCCGTTTTGAACGAATATCGTCGGTCAGCTTATTCCTAACTTTGGAAGGGTCAGATGCCGTTAATCGATCTTTTGGTACTTTTTTGTGTCAATGAGCTATCAGAAAATAAAGTAACAGATAGTTGTAAGTGATCAATTTAGCTTTGATTTGTGATTGATTAGATACCTGTTGTTAATTGCTACTAACGTGCATTCATAATCGATAATATCCGATAGTCACGATTGTTATTTGCCATATCTATTGCACTCAAACCATCGGACGTTCTACCGTTTGCCCAAGCACCGTTTTGGATTAAAAAATTAACGATATTGGGGTGACGAAAACGTACGGCATGGTGAAGTGGTATCCAGTTTTTTACTGTTTGAGCATTAACATTTGCTCCACTTCTAACTAACAACATGACTGTTTCAAAATGCCCTCTGGCCGCCGCCATGTGTAAAGCCGTTTCACGCTCACCATTCATCGCATTCACATTTATGCCTTGCGATATTAGTTTTTGTAACTGTTGAGTATTACCGCTGTTAGCCGCATTAAAAAGATCATCTTTTTCTGGTACTACTGGCGCAGCTGCTTGTTGGTAAGGTTGGGTTGACGAGATATTTTGTTCTTGATTAACGTATTGGTCTGATTGCTGATGACTAACTTGCCCTTGTTGCTGGGCATGCCATTCTAGTAAACGCATTTCACGTATTTGTTGTAGTTCAGCAGCAGATTGATTATTCCAGTCTTGGGCATAGCAGTTAGCTTGTAAGCAAAAACCTAATACTAAAATTGCACTGAATTTTAAATTGAAATATTTTAAACTGAAACTAGGCATACTATCCTCGACTTGTGGTTTTACCATTCATCTAATGAGTATATTTGTTAAATCGTAGCGTGTTGTCGAGCTTCAGATGAAGGTATATAAAACATGGATAGTCGATCAACGAAAGCTTTTGTAAAGGTTATTAGGCCACTTCGTCTCTCACTGTATTCTTAAAAAGTGGGGGGGTGTCATTTAGACTTTGCATAATTCAGGCCTTCGAGGTTGCTGAATAGAACAATTATTTTTTTTGCTAAGATTCGTTAAGCGCCGTTTAATTTGTAACTTTCCAATGAGGGTGCTGATAAAAAAGTAGTCGCTTTAGCGCTACCTTCAGAAAACATTATTTGTTGCTTAATACCATCTTCAATATAATGTTTAATTAAATGCAAGCTCCTCATAGGGCCCTGTTCTAATATGGCTTTCTAGGGTCAGTATTAGCTTCACTAATTTAGTGTCTCGGTGTTATTGTGTTTACCGCAAAGGTGAACTTACCTTTAAACTATTACACTGAATCATGGAATATCATTTACGTACCTAAAGGTTGGTAAACCACAAGGGAGCAATGGAATAGCGCTAATGTATTTCGTGTTGTGACGTCTTTCAATTCGTTTACTTTTTGTAGAATCGTGTTTCTTATTAGATCGACTAGAAAATAGTCACAAAAAGTAGGGGGGTGTCATTTGTATGACTGAATTTCAAGCATTTCTGCCTAATCTTCTTCTTACGTACTTTACTTATTTAATCATTATTGCAAGTCCTGGGCCTGCTACTTTAGCCACAATGACTATCGCCATGAATCGTGGAAGAAAAGCGGGCATTATTTTCGGCTTAGGTATTGTGACTGGGTCTATTACATGGGCATTTCTAGCTTTTTTTGGCGTGGCTAAACTACTTAGTGAGAATAGTTCAGCACTTGTTATTTTAAAGGTAATAGGAGGCTCGTATTTATTATGGATGGCGTATAAAGCCTTTAAGTCAGCAAGGAGTAAAACAAGTCCTCAATTGGAAATAAGCCTCAGTGATTTTTCATCGTTGAAAATATATTTGCAAGCTCTCGCACTTCATTTGACTAATCCTAAAGCTGCGTTTGCATGGCTGACTATTGTCTCAGTCGGAATTAAAGAGAATACCCCATCATGGGTCATTGCTAGTATTTTTGTAGGTTGCGGAATATTAGTGTTATCTATTTTTATGCTCTATGCTTTTATTTTTTCGAATCAAGCTATGATCACAATGTACCAAAAAGCCAGACGCCCTATTGAGGCGACTATGGCATTAGTCTTTGGTTTTGCTGGATTAAAATTAATATTGGATAATATCTAAATGTACCCATTTATAAAAACTGCTATCACTTTGATAAAAGCAAAATATAGAACGCCTCTAACGTTAGCTGATGCAAGTGTTTTAAACGAACGTGCTGGTTTTAGTGATATTGATATTTTCTTCGAATTAAATAATGCTCGCTATCTCAACTACATGGAATTAGGTCGCTGGGATTTTTCGCAACGCACAGGTTTTTATAAGCTCATGAAAAGTAAAAAGTGGGGTGTTGCAGTTGGTGGTGCGAGTATTCGATATCGTCGAAGAATTCCATTTCTAAGCAAATTTACAGTGACTTCAAAAATCATCTGTCACGATGGTCGTTGGATGTATTTTTTACAAGAGTTTCATCAAAAAGATAAGATCTGTGCATCAGCATTAATGAAAGTCTGCGTCACTTCTAAAGAGGGTTTAGTTCCTGCACCTGAAGTGTTATCAGAGTTAGGCGAAGCTGATCATTTTGCGAAAATGCCTAAATGGGTAAACGCATGGATTGAGGCTGAAAGCCAGCGACCTTGGCCTTCAACTTAGAAACTAATAGATTATTCATCAAATATTGATATAGGTTTAAGAGTCTTTTGTCATTATTTGAATAATGTAAAGTTAGACATTCTTAATTCAATATTTTTGTAAGTAAACGAAGATATATAAACAAGAATGACTAAGAATATGACTGTTAGAAAATCCATTAAATAAGGGCTATAGAAATAAACCAACTCAGTCTCTTCTCCCCCTATCATATATTTATTAAAGTAAGAATGACCTGTAATATTTTCGAAAAAGTTAATGCTTCTTCCAATGATTAGAATAATGAAAGCATGAATCATATAAATAGAATAAGACCACTTACCTAAATTTTGAATCGGTTTTACTTTTAATAATTTTGAAAGCAGCCCTTGTTCGAATGCAAAAATATATACTGTAAACGTAAAAATTATAGGGGCAATTATTGATAACTTTTCTTTGCCAAAATAAGCGGTAAAAAAGTAAATAACTATGATTGAAAATATTTCAATAACCGTTGCATAAGGAATGACTTTATTTTTATTCAGTAAGAAAAAACGATAACAGATGCTCCCGAGAAAGAAGCCAATAATGCATCGAAATATTCCGTAGTGGTAAGTCGCATCATTTAAATGGTCTGTATTTATGTAAATGATATAAAAGCTGAGGACTATTAAAAGCGAGTATTGTAAGCGTAATAATTTTCGTGATTTATATCCAATTAACCCCACAACCGCGAAGATTATATAGGTGTAAAATTCGACACTTATACTCCAACTAGGGTAGTTCCAGCTTAGGTGATCATGAATTCCTAGTGAATGTATGAGGAATAAATTTGAAAAGATACTTTGTATTGTATAAGCACCTGTAAAAGGTAGATCAGCAGAGGTCCACATACCAAACTGTGCAATAAAAAGTTTTAATAATTCAAAAAGAATAAATAAAGCGAGTACAAACAAATGCAATGGTAAGAGCCTTGATAGTCGGCGGCTTATAAATTTTTTGAAATCAATGGTGTTCTTTAACTTGTCTTTATAAGCATGAGTAATGACGAAGCCACTCAAAACAAAAAAGAAATCTACGAAGAGGTAACTATTTCTCAGAAAGTCCCAGTCATGAAGATGATTGAAAAAATTTAAGTGATAAAGTGAGACAAGAAGTGCTGCGACTCCTCTCCAACCATCAAGTGAATGAAAACGTAACATAATTTAGAATTTTGGCCTGATGTTAGATAACATTTTGGAGTGTATCGCCAACATCGTGTAAACAAACCAGGTTATCTTCTCGGTTTGTAAGTGTGTCGATAATTGGCTTACCATAATCACCATTAGCAGGGCGAGTAGAAAAGCTTTTTCTTCAAAGGGAGAGTGTAAAATAAATATGAGTAATGATATGTGCATTGCTAAAAACAATATCAGCCCGATTAATCCTGTTTCAGTAAGAATGTGTATAAACGAATTATGTGCGCCTCTATACTGAACACTTTGTTTGCTCAAAGCATAGCCTAAGCCGCCTAGACCAACTCCAGTTATTGGAGACTCCTTCCATTGCTCAATAGAACCACCCCAAATGACTGATCGGTAATTTAAAGTTCCTTCGGTAATGGATTCTCCTGTTGATAGAATTCTATCTACAGATGATTTTGGAGCAATAGCTAAGATAGCTGCAAGAGCTACAACCATGCCGATACCTATTAGTGATTTAGCAATCAAAGAAGCCTTTCTTTGTGTAAAAGCCCAATATAAAAGACCTATGATGCCTACAATAAAAGCTGTACGGGTAGCCGTTAGAAAGATGGCATAGAACGTCAGTGGAATAGCAACAAGATTGATAATTTTCATTATTTTATGTTGATAATATTTAGCTAAATACGCTTCTAATGGTATTGCTATTGCGAGAAAAACACCGACGGCATCAATCGTTAAGTTTTGTATTCCATACCGAAGATAGCCAGACTCTTCGCCTGATAAAAAACTATTAATGACTATTCCTGAAGCCACAATAATGGCGAAAACATACGCTTGGTATGCCGCTATAAGTCTCATTCTATTATCAATGACTAAACTAAAAAGAAGGACTAAAAATATTAATTGTACAGAGGTGTTTGCCACTCCTTCCGCCCACGCAATATCTGGGGTCCAGACCATGCTAATTAATTGCCAGCCAAAATACAAAATAACAATAAAGTGAAAGAGGCTGTAGTTACGATGAGTACCATGAACGAGTAACTGCAGACTAGCTAAACCTAATGCAGCTGTAGCCGCTAGTCTTGGCATACCATCATATATACTGTCTCCCCACGGAACCAAGAAGATGAAAAGAAGGGTTGTGAAAATAGCCGCTTTATTAATGATGCTAGGAGCAAATAACCTATTCTGATTAGAAATAGGTAGGTCTTCTTGCACATTTGTATGATTAAAATTACCCATGAGTTTTTTCTTTACGTAGTTTCATTTATTTTCTTATTTCTTCGAAGCTCAAGCCATATGAGACATATTAATCAATTGATTTCTAAAGCAACAATTCAGCGTGTCTATTTATATTAACTATTATTATATTTATCCATTGCTCGATAACTTATCGTTTCACTTATATGTTTGGTATTAATATGTTCACTGTCTTCCAAGTCCGCAATGGTTCGCGCAACTTTTAAAATGCGATGATAAGCGCGTGCGGAAAGCCTAAACTTTTCCATTATTTGACCCAATAGATCTTCATCAGTTTTACTTAAATTACAGTATCTTTCGATGTCTTTGTTGCTTAAAACGTTGTTGGCACAACCTTGACGTGATAGTTGTCTATTACGCGCTTTAATAACTCTTGCTCTTACCGTTTCGCTGGTTTCACTATCGCTTGGTTTTTGTAATTCTTCACGTGATATTTGTAATACTTCGATTTGTAGATCAATTCGATCTAAAAATGGTGCTGACAGTTTAGAACGATGCTTTCTTCTTTTTTCTAATGAGCATTCGCAATTAGCAGCAAAATCACAAGATTTTCCTGCTGGGCAAGGATTCATCGCTGCAATCAATTGAAATTTTGCAGGGTAGCTTGCTTGGCGCGCAGCTCGAGAAATGGTTATTTTACCTGTTTCTAAAGGTTCTCTGAGTACATCAAGCACTCTGCGATCAAATTCCACCAGTTCGTCTAAAAATAAAACGCCATTATGCGCAAGTGATATTTCACCAGGGCGGACTTTACTGCCACCCCCCACTAATGCGACTCCTGAAGCTGTGTGATGCGGATCTCTAATAGGTCTTAACCGCCAGTTTTCAACATCAAAACCTTGATCACTAATGGATGCGATGGTGGCTGATTCTAAGGCTTCTTGCTCAGACATATCGGGTAAAATCGTTGCTAAGCGTGATGCAAGCATGGTTTTACCCGTACCTGGCTGGCCTACCATCAATAAATTATGACTTCCAGCAGCGGCGATTTCTAAAGCGCGCTTTGCTTGAAATTGACCTTTTACATCGTTTAGATCTATTTTATAGTTAATTTCTATGGTTTCTACCGATGATGAATGCGGTAGTAGTTTTTCTGTTTCAGATAAGTGAGCACAAATTTGAAGTAAATGAGAGGCAGGATAAACAGACAAGTCTTTTATCAAACTGGCTTCTTCGGCATTTTCAATGGGTAAAAATAAACTTCTTTTTGCTTTACTAGCAGCATAAGCAGTGGGTAAGACACCTTTTACAGAGCGTAATTGGCCTCCTAAAGCCAATTCCCCAATGAATTCATAATGGGATAAAGATTTTTCTGTAATTTGACCTGATGCAGCGAGAATACCAAGCGCAATAGGTAAATCAAATCGGCCTCCATCCTTAGGGATATCAGCAGGAGCAAGGTTTACTGTTATTCGTTTTGCGGGAAAATCGAATTTAGAATTAATAATAGCCGCACGCACTCTATCTTTACTTTCTTTAACCGCCATTTCCGGTAATCCGACGATGGAAAAACCAGGCAGACCGTTGCCTAAATGCACTTCAACTGTCACCAGTGGTGCATTTATTCCGTCATTGGTACGGCTGTAAACAAGAGCAAGATTCATGAACAGGTTATTTTTAGTATTATTGATCTCAATTATAATCGATAGTGTGTATAAAAACTAAGCATGACCGACAAGAGGAGTTGGAGTGTATTCATGGTGTTAAAAATGACACCCCCCTACTTTTTTATCATAAGTATAATTATGTTGCTCATTTCATCCAGTGTTTAGAGTTACGAATGGCTACTGATTTAGCCGCAATAGAAAAAATAAACTGTTTTTGTCCTTGGCAAAAATATTCATAGTATTATTAAATAGGTTTCTACCTCAGTGATTTTTGTTAATACAAACGCAACTGTGTACAATCGGATTATAATTTTATTAGACTCATCTTTTATGCAACTCGCGATACTCATACTGGCAGGATTTGGTGCCTTCTTATTTATTATAAGTTATTTGGCTTACGTTATTTCTGGCTTTAAACATCATTTTGTCACTGGGCTTATAGCCACTTTACCTGTGTTAAATGTAATTACTTTGCCTTCACTTTGGGATAAAAGTAGTCGTAAATTCATTACTGGATTAATTGGTTTGATTATTTTTATAGCGGCTTGGTTTTTAGGTGCCGACAAAGGAATACAGAACCTTATTTCTGGAAGTACCAATACAGGTAATGAGACGATTATTAGTAGTGCTGTTCCAAACAGTCAATCCACGAACACACTATCTGAAAATTCTGCTCCTGCGATATTGAATAGGGCAATGTCTCTCAATGAAAGTAATATGCAAGATTTACCTAACAAAGCGCTCTATAAAATGGGCTTTGAAGTAGTTCCGGTAAGTCAAATTAGCACTCTGCAAGGTAGAATTGTGCAGATAACTAAAACAGATAACTTAAAAGTAGAAGGCCGTATCAAAAGCATTTCTCCTGGTAGTGTCGTGTTAGAAGGTTTATTTGAAAATGAACTACCAATCGCTTCTATAAAACAGATTAAATTAATGGTTAAAAAAGCCATCCAATGAATTGTTTTGTATATCGCAGTAACAAAAAGCAAGGAATGTTTCTGTATTTAAGAGATAAAGATGATTTTTCCTGTGTACCTGAGTCTTTATTAAAGCTACTAGGTGAAACTAGCTATTCTTTTGAATTCGATTTAAGTAAAGAACGAAAATTAGTTAAAACAGAAGCACAAGAAGTGATTAAAACGATGCAAGAAAACGGTTATTTCTTGCACATGCCACCACCCAAAAGTGAGTTGTTGGGGATGAAGGTAAATTAGAAACTTTTTATGCTGTTTGTATATCTAAACTAGAAATAAATTTAAAAAAAAAGCCGCAATCAAATGATTGCGGCTTTTTTATAAAACTAAATATATTTCGATAAGATACTATTTATCATTCGTTAGTAACAGTTACATGTAATGTGTCAGTGTATGTTCCTGCTTCAGTAGCAACCATTGCTGGGTTGTTCATTGTTAACGCAGACTGAGCCGCATCACAACTAGTGACTACTACAGCAGCCGTTGCAGTTGGTGAGAAAGTAGATCCTGCCCAACTAACTGAATACGGAGTAGCACCGTGAAGAGGTGTACTTGTTACAGTGTGTAGCAGCTGATAAGCATTATCAGATGCAACATTAATTGTACAATCACCTGCAACATTTGACTCTACACCTAGTTGCCCAAGAGTAGCAACTACACCATCCACTTCTGTATCCTGAAGATCGACAGTAGGATTTCCACCAATATCTCCAGTGATGTTAATAAATTCGTTTTTAGTGACATTAATAATAATGTCTGCTGTATCTGTTGCTGCAAAAGTAACTGAAGTAAATGCTGCTAATACAGCTACTGAGATAATTTTCTTAGAAAGTGTCATTTGGGGTTTTCCTATTTTTATTTTAAAGGGTTTGTATAAAGGTTGATCTGTTAATTTTTATATTGTCGACCTTGAAGGTAATAATAGTGATATTTAGCTGAATGTTTCCTGAACAAACTGAATGTATCGCTACCGTATGTCTGTTCAGTTCATAAATTATTCAGTTTTTAGCATAAAACGCTTAATTATTAGTTTTTATAATTAACTTACCAATATCAATCAATTTACCTTTGGTATCAGGAATAGTTTTAGAAATTGGTGACATATTAGGATAATCAAATAGCTCCAATTTATATTTTCCCGCAGGAATCGAAGTTACTCTAAATCTCCCCCCCTTATTTGAGAAGAAAGCTACGGCTTTTCCGCCATTTACGGGAATCCATTGTCCGCCTTTAAACCCTAATACTTGATTTTTCTCATCAAAAAGCATGCCATCTATACTTGTTGCAGGCTCTCCACCCGCTTTTAGTAAGAACCCTTGATGATATTTAGGAAACATTGAGAATTCGGTTTTTTCAGAGTCGTAACCGTTAGGTAAAGTCCCTTCATCAACATTAATGTTTTGGGTACGATATGAATCTAATTGCACCACTGCTTTTTTACCTTTACCAGTAATAAGTGCGCTGTAATTATCGGGTAAACCATCAACACTATCGTCAGAGTAACGAAAACGTGTATTGTTATTACTTAAGGCAATGGGTTTTATTTGATTACTAGGACCACTAACTAAGGCAAAACTATCATCTATGGGATAACTAGACGCACAACTGGTTCCCACGCAGGCAATAGAGGTATTAAAACCAAGATTAAACTGCTGTGATGAGTTTTTAGAGCTTTTATCGTAATTATTACGTGCAGTAAAGTTACTTTCGAAATGGGTATTTCTATACTCTAGATCTATATTTTCTTGCCTAGACGTTTTATTTTCAAAGTATTCTAAGGACCCTGCCAAACTATTTTCACCAAAAAGACCCGTTGGTTTTATTCTTAATTTCGATTCATACGAGTTATCTTGAGAATCTACTAGCAAATCAAGATCCTTTTTCTTGTTACCTTTCTTACGGTCTAATGGAATAGAGAGTTGTAAATTCATCGAGAATTTATCTTCTGAATCATATCGAGTACCCAGGTTCAGGCGTATGCCGTTATCAAACCGTCGACTGGCTGTGAAATTAGCATAATAACCATCGTCTGAATCATAATAATCAGCAACACCTAAGCTCAGGTTGCCTCGCCATTGTTCACTGATATTCAAATTAAAATTCGTTTGTAAGTTTGCTCTTAATTTATTGCTATTGAACACTCTATTTTCAAAAGTGACTCCGTCTATAGTTTGAGGGCCTGCTGATAGATTTGAATTTTGAGCATAGTTTTGAGAACTATTTTGAGCACTGAAGGTATCAAATTCTTGATTACGGTATTCCCCTGAGATCGACCAATTATTAAGAAAACCTCTTGATCGTGTATCTAGACTTAATAAGTCTTTTCTCAATGTATCTAAACTAATTTCTTCCTGTTTTTTGTTTGGTCTAAACTCAAAGCTTGTAGCAAAACCTGTTTCCCGGTCTTTACCACCACTGATTGCAATACTATTTTTTAGTGATCCTATGGGTATTGAACTCATTGATTCTGCTCCAAAAATATAGTTTTCAGAACTTAGCTGTGCATCTAAGCTTAAGGTCAGATCTTTACTAATTCCTTTTTGATAATATCCACTAAAAATTGGTTTTTTTTCAAAGCTGCTATTTGAAGTAGAGTTCTGATTGCTTAAATACCCCACTGAAATTGCAAATAGTGAAAGGCCAGGTTTTAGCAAATGAGAATCATAGTATTGTTTGCTCGTCTTAACGGTTACTTTTCCAAACTCATCTTTAATTCTTATACGAATATTATTGGCACCGTTATAGAGTCCTATATCTTCAAGTCTATAGACTCCAGCTTTTAGATTAAATCGCCTAATTAACTGATTATTAACGTAAAGCTCAACTTCAGAGTTTGTGGCTAATTGCAAAGGTTCATTTGCTTTGGGAGATATTTGTAGATCCGGGTCTAAAAAGAATTCTTTACTAAACCTAATCCCTTCTAGCTCAATATTTTCTTGAAAATTTCTGCTTCCAGTGGAAATATTACCCAGTGCTATACGTTGTAGTTTTTCAGGTCTATCGTATGTAAAGACAGTCCGACCAATATCAAATTTTTCGTTGATATAATCGCCAGTAGATTCTAGAACACCCCCCCCTATATTTAAGCTACCCTCAAGACGCATTCTTAAATTTGCGTCACTGTCTCTAGAACCAACCCCAATATTGCTAAACGCATTAATATAACCGCTGACTTTATTTGCTTCGATTATATTTTCTTCCCGAACAGAGACTTTTTTCTTTCTTAAAAGCGATAAAATCTGTGGTTTTCTGAGTTTGGGTGGGATTTCAACATCTAAACTCAAGTTTGTTGAGTTATATACCGCAAATACTCCCAGTTTATTAAGAGCATCTAAGGGTACTTTCTTGGTTTTAGCAAACTGAGTTTCCGCTATTAAAAAGAAAGGTTCTTTTAACACTTCTTTAAATAGTTCTAATAGGTTCTCTGTATTTGCTTGACTCATATCTCCAGATGAATCGCTAAATAATTGAACTTCACCTATTGTTGAAGCATTTACTCTAAAATCAACTTTTACATCTGAAGGTACAGAAATAGCAGATTTTTTGCCGAATGCTTTTGCAAATAATGACGCCATATCATTAGTATTTGCATTGGTTTTCTTACTCTTGGCTTTCGCTCTATTTTTTCGGTTTTTTTTGCCGAAAGCTTGTTCAAATAATGCTTTTGTATCTATTTTTTGAACTTGAGAAGAGAGAGAGGTACTTTTGGAATTCTTATTTTCTGAACTTGTTGTATTTTTTCTTGGTTTTTCTTTAGCTACCTCATTTTCTGGCGTATTAATTATAAGAGATGCTTCTTTTATCTCTCGTTTATCCCTTTTAGTTCTTAATTGGGGTTGTCTTGAGGATGAATCTATACGATGAACTTCAGTAGAAGGAACGGTGTTATGTTTTGAATGGTTTTTATAGTCAGAAGTGACTATTTTACGATTTTCATAAGTAACCTTGTTCTTTTTTGCAGAAACAATTGGTTTTTTTATGTTTATAGGTGTTTTTTGACGTATTTTAGTCTCAGATACTGCTCCAGTATTTTTTCCAAATACGGTTTCGTAGAATGCGACTAATTCTGGATCTTTAGTTTTTACCCTACTTTTCTGACGAGTGAGCAGAGGTTTTTTGATTACTTTGGATGTTGTTTTGACAGTTTGAGTACTAAATACTTGATGGTAAAAATTTTCTAGTTCAGAAATGTCACTTTTATTATCAGCATATGAATTTGCTGATAAAAACAAACAAATAAGTATCAGAAGACTAAATAATGAATAAATAGTCCTTCCTTTTAAATTTGTATTAATCATCCCCATAATTAATAATTCACGATAGTCATCGTGAATTGATATTGTAAATTATATTATTGAGGTATTTTCAGTTGAGCTTTCCAAGCTCCATCCCTAAAGCCCTTAGGCATAGGAATCATGAATCGTTTAGTCGATCCTGCAAGAACATTATTTCCACCTAAACCGGCAATTTGCTTGCCTTTAAGAGAAATTGTTTGATTTCCATTACGAAGAATTAGGGTCGCATATTTCATTAAACGATGGCGGTTGCCATTATTAACTACAGTTACCGCTAATTTATTTCCATGACGTTTTACAGCAGTGACATTTAGATTACTCTTCATACCATTAGGTTGAACATATAATGCACCAACTAAAGTCATAAGCATCTTAACGCCAGTTTGATCTTTATTATCCAAAGAGACAAACACTTGCTCTGCTATTAACCTGTAGGCTTTCTCGCGAGGTAACTTAGCCGCACCTAGCCACTCAACTCGTACTTTTTGTGTAGAGCGAGGTGGAATAATCATTTGTGGCGGATAAATCATAAAATCATTATCAGCAGGATGTCTTATTTCTTTATTATTTAACTGCTGGCGAGTTGTCACACTGAATTGAACTGCAATCGGTTCATTGCTTGGATTCGAAACGGTCACAGATTGTTTCGCACCACCACCAGAAGGTTTTAAAACTAGTGATAATGGATTCATTTGTAGCGCACTTGCGCTAAAAGTAGTGAGTAGAATGAATATAGTTGTTAGAAGTGCATATGAGATTGATTTATTATTTTTCATGATTACGTCCAATTTGTATTATTTTTATTTTTTGTACTTTTAGTACCTTAAGTACATTCTAGTACTAAGTTTTCGCGAATATACCGCATTATTTATTTACCTAAGCTTAATCAAATACGAAATTCATAATGAATTTGTATATCATTGAAACTAATTTTAAATTTAAGAGATGTGTGATTTATGACATTACAGATTGGAATTTTAGAGTGCGATCATGCCATCCCTGACCTAGTGGATAAGCATGGTGAATATCCACAAATGTTCTCAAACCTGGTGAGGACAGGCGAAAATACGATTGAATTTCGAAACTATGATTTGATAAATGATGAATTTCCTACTGATATTTCCGCATGTGATGCTTACATCATCACGGGTAGTAAGTTTGGGGTTTATGAAGACATACCTTGGATACACAAGGCTAAAAAGCTAATTAGGGAGCTTTATAAACAAAAAATACCTACCATTGGTATCTGCTTTGGTCATCAGCTCATAGCCGAATCTTTGGGGGGTAAAGTCATTAAAGCTGAGGATAAAGGACGTGGCTTAGGTGTTCAAACCTGGGAAATTAAATCTAGGCCTGAGTGGATGGGTGGGTTCGAGTCCTCGTCGCTTTCTTTGAATGCCTGCCATCAAGATCAGGTAATTAAATTGCCTGACGATAGTGAACTTATTGCGGGTAGTGATTTTTGTCCGATAGCAGGTTTTCAAGCCGATACCATGCTAGGTATTCAAGGTCATCCTGAATTTAATACCGAATACACTCAACACCTATTCGAAATGCATAAAGACTCTTTGGAAGCTGAAAGAAAAAATACAATAAATAACTCTTTCAATAAAACAGCAGATTCGAATATTGTGGGTACTTGGATGCTTAGTTTTATTCAGAGTCGATTAAAGCAGGTTTAAAAGCACACCCCCCTACTTTTTATGCATTACCTACACCATTCTAGTGAAGGCTTTTTAATCTTTTAAAGCCTTTTCAACGGCTTTTAATGCATGAATACGAGTTGTATCGAATAACTTGACCTTCGTATGGTGTGGCTTCACCAATAGCGTTATCTCGGTGCAACCTAAAATAACAGCTTGAGCACCATCTTCCGCCAACTTGTTGATTATTCTTAAATATTCCTCTCTTGAGGAATCTTGAATTTTCCCTAAACATAATTCGTCATAAATAATATTGTGTACAACCCCTCTGTCTTTTTCATTAGGAATAAGTACATCCAAATTGAAGTTATTTTGCAATTGGCCTTTATAGAAATCTTTCTCCATTGTGAATCCAGTGCCCAATAGTCCTACAGTTTGAATGCCTGCGTCGACAATTTCTTCTGCGGTTTCATCAGCTATGTGCAATAAAGGAATATCTATTCCTGCTTGTATCTCAGGCGCTACAAGGTGCATCGTGTTGGTGCAAATTACAATAAAGTCAGCCCCCGCTTTTTCTAAACCTTGAGCTGCTTTTGTTAGTATTTTAGCCGTTTTATCCCATTCACCTTGATGCTGTAGTTTTTCGATTTCAGCAAAATCTACGCTATGCAGTAACACCTTGGCGGAATGTAAGCCACCAAGACGTGATTTAACCGTTTCATTTAAAATACGATAATAGAGTTCGGTCGATTCCCAACTCATACCGCCAAGTAAGCCTATAGTTTTCATTTGATTCTGCCTGTTATGTCTCTCATGCAAGGGGCCCTTTAAACAATTGCTTTGCCTCTATTTTGCGACTAAACTTTTTATAAACCTAAGACGGTTCGATCTTCAGGATAGCTCACGGAATAACCATACTGTAATTTTAACTCTGTTTTGGGTGCTAATGACTTATTCCAGCTCACAACACCTTTTTTATCGTCTACATCTTTTATGCTTGGTAATTCTCCGAGACTCTTCACTTTTATATTTTCATCTGATGACACCGGTATAACGTCAGAGATGCTGATTGGAAATGGCTTATTGTGATTGTTAGTGATACTCAATTTATAATGACGCTCAACAACCTTTTTCTTCCCAAATAATAAGCCGTCTTGACGTTTTTTATCAGGATCAGGTAAAAACTTGATTTTCACTTTATCGTCCTCGCCAAAGGACAGTTTGATTTCTTCGCCAGAGAGCTTCTGCTTTAAAAAGGTATTTCCTACAAAGTTACCGTTTCGATATAAAGACATGTTACCTGCTAATAATGGTGTTTCTTCAAGGTGTTTAGCAGTGGCTAGAATCATGACTCGCGGATCTAATCGAGGAGTGCTGGCTAATTTTATCTTTGAATTGATATTTTGGGAATTCAATGCAAACCGTCGTTTATTACTACCAGAACCAAGCTTAATGAAGCCGGGAACTATGTATTCCGCTGAAAAGTCAGCGCTGATCAAGCGACTTTGTTGTTGACGCATAGGGGCAGGAGCTGCGCGCTTATTCAATTTTGGCGCAGCTGAAGAAGTTATCATTGGTTCGGGTGATAATTCCATTGAGTCCATTGCTATTCCAGAATTAAATGATCGACTTTCTGCTTGAATATCTACTTCAGGCATGAAATCCAATACCCAAGGGTTTAATTGAGGTAATTGTGTGCCAGCGCTAGGACGTAAAGTTGATAAAGTAACATCAACATCATTCCAATCTTCACCAGTGCGCTGACTAATTTGTGCTAATGTTTTTAAAGTGATCTCTCCCGTTTCAGTGTCAAGATCAGCATCATAAACTGGCTCCCAGCGTGCCCCATTTATTTGATAACTGAGACTTAAATTGAGTTCTGTTGAGCTATCAGCATCTATTTGTAATTTTGCAACACGGGTTGCTCTTTGATTGGTAGCGACTTGTTGTAATTCTCTATTGAGTTTATTGAGTTGCTTATCACTGTCTCTAAGTGCCTTATTTGATTTTCTGATTTTTTCTTGTGCATTATTTGTCGCATCTCCCAATGTTTGCCAAGCTTGTTGCCATTGATCAAGAGGTAAGTTGGTGTAGCTACCACTATGGCTTTCATCTTTTCTTTTACTTGTTACATTGTCGCCTATTACCATTTTTCTGATGTAATCTAATTGAGCACGATTACGACTAAGAGAGTCTTCAATAACTTGCCTATTTTCTTGTAATTCTTCAATTTGAATACGAATATTTTTTTCTTGTTGTTGGACAACATCTTGCTGAATATCTCTTGAAAGTTCAACACTGCCTAAACTAATCGACCCCTCTCCTTCGCCGGATACCCTTAATGATGATTCATTCAGCCCTAAAGGTAGGTTATTGATCACAATATCATTGCTGCCCGCAGCTAATTTGATTTTACTCACTCGAGTGACTTTAGCGCTTCCTGGATAGACAGTAACCTTTCTAATGCTTGATTCAGCATTAATTTCTGCGGCAGTAATAACAGTCATGGGTGACATCAATAAACTGAGAAATAATGCACTTTGGAATTTTTTAATAACTGACGGCTTCTTACTATTTAGTGACTTAGACATGGATAACTCTCTTTGTATTTAAGGTACTGACACTTTAGATTGCTTGTTATTCTACTAGGTGAATCTAGTGTAACAATTTTGTAAAAGAATTGTAAAAAGCCAAATTATTATTTTATGAATATCATTTGAGCTAGATGAATCAATAGTTTAGGTCTACTATTTGTATTTATAGTTAATAATTGGTCAATATGCAGTTAATAGATAGCCACTCTCATTTAGACTTTAGTGATTTTGATGACGATAGAAGCATCGTTATTTCCCGAGCAGTTGATATGGGTGTCAGTGATATTATTGTTTCAGCAACCACATCTTCACGCTGGAAGTTAGTAAAAAAAGTTTATGAAGAGTATTCGGATGTTTGCCATCCAGCGTATGGTTTACATCCTATGTTCATGAACGAATATCGGTGTAATAAAGAGTTAAAAGGTGAAAATGATACTGATCGCCTAAAGCTGTATTTAGATCATAATCATGCTGTTGCGATAGGTGAAATAGGCTTAGATTTTTTTATTCCCGAAGCAACTCAAAATAATAAAAATGCTCAGTTAGACCTCTTTATTGCACAATTAAAAATTGCATCTGAGATGGATTTGCCTGTGATTATCCATGCACGAAAATCCCTAGATATTGTTTTAAAACACTTGCGGAAATTTCCTAGATTACGTGGTTCAATTCATAGCTTTTCTGGCAGTTTGCAGCAAGCAAAACAATTGATTGATCTTGGTTATAGTTTAGGATTTGGTGGGCCGATAACCTATAGCCGTGCTACGCGCTTACAACGACTGATTAAAGAATTGCCCTTAGAGTCTTTGTTAGTTGAGAGTGATGCGCCAGATCAAGCAGATTCGAGCCATCACTTACAACGAAACGAACCTGCTTATATTATAAAAGTGATAGAAAAAATAGCGGAGATAAAACAACTAGATGTAACTTTAGTTGCTCAAGTGACTACACAAAATTCCACAGAACTCTTTAAATTGTGAAACACTTAGTTAATAATTGGGAAATAAAGATCAGCTAGATTGCGAAGCTTTAAGGAAATCAAAGAAATGTTACAAAAAGTAGGGGGGTGTCATTTTAAACATCTTTACGATGTTTAAGCTATATTTATGGCTGTTTGGCGAACGTTAAATATGTTGCTACTGGAGTTTTTCCATGAAGCGTTCAAAACGAGGCTTGTAACTATCATTTTTATTTAGTGATAATAAAATACGTGTGGCATGACCTCTTAATTCAGAGCGAGGTATGTACCCAAAGCATCTAGAGTCTGAACTATTATCACGATTATCGCCCAAGAAAAAGTAGTGGTCTTTTGGAATAACTTCCTCAGTTACTTGCAGACAGTTTGGTCCTCTAAAACCAGGAGGGTACATACTCTGTTTATTTTGAATCTGTACTGCGTGTGGTTTTAGATCGGTATGGGATTCGAGTGCGTAAATACCAGTTTCACGATCAGTTTCTCTCGTCGGAGCTATCTCATCGGTGATGTCATAATTAACCACATTGCCATTGATGATTAAATTGTTGTGCTGGATTTTAATCGTATCACCCGGTAATCCAATCAAGCGTTTTATTAGCCGTTTTTTTGCAACTTCTGAGGTAAATACAATAATATCTCCACGCT
Source organism: uncultured Cocleimonas sp. (assembly GCA_937929875.1). Taxonomy (GTDB): domain Bacteria; phylum Pseudomonadota; class Gammaproteobacteria; order Thiotrichales; family Thiotrichaceae; genus Cocleimonas. Next base: position 33,734 of record CALFUP010000268.1, read on the forward strand.
TAGGTTCGCCTGTTCTAAGTAGTGAAATATCCGTGAAAGGAAGCTGTAAGTCATAGGCCATTTTGTTTTCCCAGATCACATCGCCTTCTAGAATTGTTGGTTTCATTGAACCCGTTGGAACAGGATGCCAATCAGCGATTGCACCTCTAAAAACGAACAACAGTGCGATAAAAATAACAAAGCCTTTGTTATTTTTAATAATTGACCATAATTTTTTCATGGGTGAATTATTTCCATATTAATTTATTAATTGTAGCCAGATTCGTGCAAAAATTAGACTTCTCTTGGTGATGTTTTTAACACTTTTTAGTTCTAGTAACGCCCAAAAATTAATGACACCAGACTAAAAGTGTTACAAAAAGTAGGGGGGTGTCATCTAAATCTTTTCATTCTAAGGAAATTCTATATTTACAACTTATTATCGAAGTATCGTCGTAAAAAAGTATCAAAATCTACATCTTTCGCAGATTCCAACTCTGATTGTTGTTGGAGTGACTGCTTAGCTACTAGTTCAATTTTTTGATTAATGTGTTCATCCAATTCTCGTTTAAGGAAAAATTCACGGTGTTCTTCCGATTTCCTTTTGGCAAAACGATAGTAGCTACCATCTTTATTGAAAATATCATCTAACACTTTTGCCGAAGGTGTTAATGATGGATCTTGAATTAACTCCATTTGTGCGGTAATTGCATCACAATAGAAATTTTCATTATGAGCATTATTTAGTAGATTCGCTACGCCTTGCATTTTTTCTAGTAGTTCAGTTGCCCAATCTTTTAAAGTAATTGCAACTCCATTGCGACTAAGTTCTAGTCCTGGTTTACGTCCTTTATGAGCAACAATACTTTGGTTTGCATCTATCTCTTTAGATTCATCAGGATCAATTTCGGCACTTTCTTGAAGTAAGCAAAATAACATGAAGATTTCTAAAAAGTAGAGTTGCTTGTGTGTTAATCCAGCAGGACGAAATGCATTGATATCAACTGAGCGTAATTCAACATATTGAATCCCTCGTCTTTCTAAGGCGCAGGTCGGTTTTTCAAACCCTTGCAAAATCTGCTTGGGTCGAACGCTACTGTAATATTCATTTTCAATTTGTAAAATATTGGTATTTAACTGAAGGTATTCATCGCCATTTTTTATCCCAATATCTTCATATTCTGGATAGGGCGTGCTGATCGCTTCTCGTAAAGAAGCGATATATTCTTCGAGGCTATTGTAACTCGCCTTCACCCCATTACCATCATCACCGCTATTGGTGTAACCAATATCTCCCATACGTAATGAGGTTCCCCATTCTTCGTAAAAAGTATGATCATTAAAGTCCTTCATACCTTTTGGTAATCGACCGTTTTCTACAAATGACTTGCAAATGGCTGGTGATGTACCAAATAGATAAGGAATAATCCAACCATAGCGTTGAATATTACGGGTCATTCCCATGTATTTGGTATTTATAAAAATCTGGTTGTCTACGTTGGATTCATTTTCAACCTGCTGAAAAGCAGGCCAGAATTCAGTCGCCACTGAGTAATTAAAATGTACGCCAGAGATAACCTGCATCACTTTTCCGTATCGTTCAGCAAGGCCTTGGCGATAGACTGATTTCATTTTTCCGGCGTTACTTGAGCCATAATTCGCAATAGTAATGTCGTCTTCGCCTCGAATGACACAAGGCATACTGGTTGTCCAAAGTAACTCGTCTTTTAAATGCTGATAAACAAAGGTTTCAACGTCTAATAAAAAATCTAAAGATTTATGCGCTCGATCACATGGCGGAGTGATTAACTCCAGCATCGCTTCAGCATAATCTGTTGTGATCCATGGATTTTTTAAAGCGGAGCCCAAAACTGTTGGGTGAGGTGTTTTCGAAATACCACCTTCAGTATTAACACGCAGGCTTTCTTTTTCTAGCCCAGTAAGAGAGTTTTTAAGTAATGATTGAGCGCCAGCAGCTTGAATTTTACTGAGTCGGTCTTCGAGAATTTGATACAAGTTCGGATTCCTACAAATGCGTATTACGAGAATGTTAGCAGTTTTTATAATCTCCCGTTTAAAAAAGTGGTTAAGGGCTTCTATTAAATATAGATTTATCTAGCCTGCATCGCGAGCACTAGAATGGATAAATAGATCCAGATAAATAAGTGAATCCATAACGAGATCTTGTATCTTTTTAACAATTTATCAGGATGAATACTGCTTAAAAGAAACGGTCGTCCATCATCAGGACGGCTGATGACATGAGTTGCAGGTGCTTGATAGACCTCCTCTAAGTCCTCATCAACTAGTCTCGTAGCATTTTCTCTTGCGAATGCCATTTCACTATCATCTATTTTTCCGTCTTTATCAGTGTCAAATAAATCTAAAAAGCGGTAGCGATTTCTCTTCCAATTAGAGATTTTTTTTCCTATTAAAGCGTTTCTTTCATATTCTGTGCGGTGTTTATTTAAGGTTTCTAGATACCCTAAAACATAAATAGTTTCACCTGGATAAATAGCATTATAAGAATGGCCACTGTAGTTATATCTCGGTGTAATTACTTCAGCATCATTTGGGTCTATGGTGCATCTACCCTTTTCATCTTCTAAAATAAATCCTGCCGTGCTTGATTGCATATCTTTCCCATACCAAACCATGACAGGTAGATCCATATTCGGACCTCTTACAATTTCATCATCATAAAGGCGGACTTTACCTTCTATTTCTGCATAGCCCTGCGCAGCCGATGAAAGAGAAGTAGAGGGAGTATCTTCTATAAGTCTAATACGATTGTAGAGTGATTTTGCACATATGGCACTCATGATCGCGATAACACCAAAAAAGACTGATTTTTGATAAATATAACTAGTCGTTATTAGAAAAACGGGAGTGCAAAGTATGAAAAATAATATGTAATAGAAAGAACTAGAAAAACTAAAAAATATCCCTTTTAGCTTTGATATGAAACCAGAACCAGTCAAATGAATTCCATTTGTAGACACTCTATGTTGTCTAGTGGAAGCGGAATAATCAAAAAATGAGAAAATTAACAGACTTATCTCTATTACAGTTTTCATATATTCATTCTAGTTACGGATATTTAGTTTGTGTTAAATGGCTGTCAAATTTTCAACCTTCAATCTTTTTTGGTTCATTGCTTGTTAAGTTTGAAAACTTGCCCCTACATCAATATCTTTAAGTTCATCGATGTGGAACTCCAATTGATCAAATTCCTTAAAAGCAAACAAGTTAGCAACAATATTATCCGGAAACTGTTGAATGCTGGTATTACTAATAGCAGCCGTGTCATTATAAAATTCGCGACGATCAGAAATGCTTTCTTCTAAGGTGCTGATACGAGTTTGTAACCGAAGAAACGAATCACTCGCTTTAAGTTCTGGGTAATCTTCGGCGACAGCAAACAAACCGTTTAGACTGGCTTCAAGCTTCATCTCAGCTGCACCTAATTTAGGTATATTCTGTGTTTGCATGGCTGATTCAACCAAGTTGCGTGCCTTAATAACCTTCTCTAACGTTTCTTGTTCATACTTCATGTGTTGTTTGCATGTGTCAATCAACTTAGGCAGTTCGCTATTTCGCTGCTTGAGCAATACATCAATATTACTCCATGATTTTTTGGTATTGTTTTTTAAGTTTATCAACTGGTTGTAAATCGTGATCCCCCAAATAATTGGAGCGATAAGTAAGCTGATAAAAATGATAAGACTGAGATTCATGAAATGATCCATTTATTTTTAGTATTAGAAAAATTTTAACAGAAACTGTAGTGGCTGGCTGAATTTTGGATAAGCGGTAGACATTGCTAAGCAATGAATTATCGATCAATCCAGGTGTCGCTAGATAATAATAAATTATCCAAAAGTACTGTCGTTATCATGGTCTTCAAAAAGTAGGGGGGTGTCATTTAAAGAAAGTGTATTTCTATTCATTCGGCTTCATACCTTTAGTCAGATATTAACGGCAATTCTTGACAGAAATACGGTGTGAAAATTACAATGATCGCAATTATAAAAATAAAACAACGCTATTAATTTAGCAGAAAACTAACAAACACAACCTAGAAACTAATAACAAGAACTAAATAATAAAGGTGTCTTTCCCATGTCTAAGTCAGTTAAATTTGTAAAAATTGTATCGCCTATTGCACTTGCAATAGCACTCTCTGCTTGCGGAGGAAGTTCTGGAGCTGACTTTGGTTCTGGCACTGGCACAGGTGGTACTTCTGGAGGAGACACCCAAGGTGGTGATACAGGAGGAGATTCGACAGAGGTATTGGCAAGTTCGATTGAATTAAGCGTAAGTTCACGACTATTGCCTTCAGATGGTTCAGCCCCTATAACGATAACTGCAATAGCAAAAGATCAAAATAATAATGCTATGGATGGAGCAGACATTACTTTCTCTGTGGATAAAGATGCAACAATTATTAAAAATGCAACTGTAACTACTAGTGACGAGTCTACCGATACAACGGCAGCTACATTAAGTACGGTTGTTACTGCTGGCTCAATCCAAACGGCTACATTAACGCCAGGCTCTAGCACCAATCAAACATTGAATGTAACTGTTACTTCAGGAGGTGTTTCAAAGACTATTTCTGTAGAGGTCGTAGGAACAACTGTTACTATTGAAGGGCCTTCTGGTGTTACAGTTGGTAAGAATAATCCTTTCCTTCTCAAACTTAAAGATAGCTCTAATAATCCAATAGCCTTTCAATTTGTAGATATTGCCTCGGTAAATGGCAGTATTATAACTGATGCTAGCAACAGCGAAACTAATGCAGAAGGTGAAATTGCTTTTAATCTAAATAGTTCAGTAAGTGGCACAGATACGATAAGTGCTAGCGTTTTAGGTGCAACTTTTGAAAAAGTTATAGAAATCTCTCCAGATGAATTTATTTTAACAAGCTCCGATAATGAGATAAATATTGAGACCGATGAAACAATCAGTTTCATATGGATAAAAAATGGTGTGCCACAATCTGGTAAAACTATTGTTTTAAGTGCTACAAGAGGTAATATTGTAGACCAGAGTATTGAAACTGGACCAACAGGAGAAGTGAATTTTGTCATTAATTCAAAGACTGCTGGTAAAACGGTTATTTCTGCTACTTCATCTGAAGGTTTGTCGACCTCTTTAAGCAGAGAGTTTGTGGCTACTACGCCTGCTTATTTGAATACACAAGCTTCACCAACTTTAATATCACCCAATACATCTAGTACCATTATTGCCAAAATTCGCGATAGAAATGACAACCCAGTAAAAAATAAAATTATAGATTTTCGTTTAGAAGACACTGTTGATGGTGCTTTGAGTTCCTCGACGGCGACTACCGATTCACTTGGTAGGGCATCAGTTTCATATACTGCGGGTAATTCATCAAGTTCGACTAATGGAGTTAAAATCTCGACTTTTATTCAAGGATATCCAAGTGTAGATGCGGATAGCGTGGAATTGACCGTTGGCGGTGACGCTTTGCGTTTAGTTTTAGGTGATGATCAATTACTTGCTTCTGATGCGGTATTTTATGTCAAGAAATTTGGCGTGATAGTAACTGACAGTGCTGGAAATCCTATTCCAGAAAAACAAGTATCATTTACAATTAACCCTACTCATTACTATAAGGGATTCATGCGTGTTATAGATACTGATGGTGATGGTATAGGTGACCGTTGGATCAAACTGAATACGCTCAATGCTAACTTGAATGGTGGTAGTGACAGATGTGTCTCGGAAGACTTTGATCAAGATGGAAACCTTGATGTTGGTGAAGATGTCAACGGTAACGGAAAACTAGAGCCTACGAATGATGCAGTAGTAACGGTCACAGGAAAAACTGACGCTAGCGGAAAGATTGTGGTAGATGTGACTTATCCTAAAAGTAGAGCATTGTGGTCTAGACAACGAATTACTGCTAAAACCCAAGTCGATGGCACTGAATTTGTCGAGTCTACAGATTTTGATTTACCAATTTTAGCTGGTGATGTTGAGGATGTTAATTCTGGGACGCCAAACTCTATAAGCCCATACGGAATTTCAGACAGATGTGATAACGATAGTAATAGCTTTAATCTTGCGGTTAATCCTAAAATCGTAAACGTGTCTACTGGCTTACCCGTTAATACACTCTCTAATAATGTTCTTTATCAAGTTAGTTTTATTGACGTATTAGGTAATGTTATCGAAGGGCAAGATTTTACTGTTAACTCGTCAGTTGCCGATGTAACAGAAGAGCCGAATAATAGTTTTAAATTAACGGATAGAGACACTGAGAAAGATGATTCAGGCTTCTTCGTTGAATTAGTTGCAGGCGATACTGTAACACCACTTTTCTATCAGGATGATACAGCGGTTAATACGACGGTAGATCCGGATTCAGTAGTTACTGATGTAACACCTCCAATTATTGCTTTAAATGGTAATTCAGAGATTCTGCTTAATGTAGGAGATGATTATGTTGAATCTGGTGCAAATGCTATAGATATTGTTAGTGGTGTAATTAATACAACAATATTAGGCACAGTCGATACCTCAGTTGCTGGAGTATATACTCTGATTTATATAGCAAGAGACGATGCAGGAAATACTAGTACAGTAATTAGAACGGTAACTGTAGTACCTGCAGGGGCTTCTGAAGATACAGCCGATGCTATTGCGCCATTCATTAATTTAACCGGCAGCGATAGAGTAGTTATTCCACTTAATTCAACTTATGTTGAACAAGGGGCAAATGCCGTAGATGATATAGATGGAGTTGTTGAAGTAACTATAGTAGGCACAGTCGATACGAGCATAGAAGGCACATATACTATAATTTACATTGCAAAAGATGGTTCTGGTAATAGAAGTTTTGTAAGTAGAAGAGTATTTGTTGATAATACTGGACCCGTTATTACGCTCAGAGGAAATACAAATGAGACGATAGTGCTTGGTTCTG